>CAYQWO010000016.1:0-20356 GCA_964421095.1 uncultured Syntrophaceae bacterium | reverse complement strand
TACGGCCGGGTGATGCGAAATGCCCAGCGAAAAATTCGGCGGGTGGAAATGGAAGCCTGCTTGCCTGTGGAGGAATTGAGGCGCACCCTCCAGGCCATAGAGAGCGGCCAGACCAAGGCCGACTTGGCCAAGAACGAATTGATCGAGGCCAATCTCCGTTTGGTTGTCTCTATCGCCAAAAAATATGTTCATCGCGGCCTGCCATTCCTGGACCTGATCCAGGAGGGAAACATGGGGCTGATGAGGGCCGTGGACAAATTCGAATACCAGCGGGGATACAAGTTCAGCACGTATGCCACCTGGTGGATCCGTCAGGCGGTCACCCGGGCGATCGCCGACCAGGCGCGAACGATTCGGGTTCCTGTGCATATGATTGAAACCATCAACAAGCTGACGCGTGCTTCCAGTTTCCTCTTACAGGAGATCGGACGGGAGCCCACGCCGGAGGAGATTGCCGACCGTATGGGAATATCCCCAGAGAAGGTACGCAAGGCGATGAAGATTTCCAAAGAACCGATCTCCCTGGACACCCCTATCGGGGAAGACGAGGACAGCTATTTGGGGGATTTTATTGAAGACCAGAACGTCCTCCCGCCCACGGAGGCCGTGGAACATCGGGACCTTTTAGAACAGATCCGCAAAGTTCTGGCTACCTTGACCCCCCGGGAGGAAAAAATCTTGAAACTGCGTTTTGGGATCGATGAAAAAGAAAATCATACCCTGGAGGAAGTGGGGCAGAATTTCGCCGTCACCCGGGAACGCATCCGGCAGATCGAGGCCAAAGCGTTGCGCAAGCTGCGTCATCCTTCTCGCACCGGACGACTCCGGCCTTTTGTGGAAGGATAAGGAGAGGATGGTCTGGGGCCATGCGGCTGGTGATCCGGAAATCCATCCCGATACGTTCCCTTGCGGTTCGCCAGTCTTTAAGTTTTAACGACAGGACTCTGGAGGAATTCTAGGGTGAGGCCATCCGGGTCAGTGAAATATACAGCCAGGGTGCCCTTATTGGGGCCGGCCGGAACCTCCTGGGGCGCTGACTTGAAATTAACCCCTTTGGCTTTCAGTTCCGCATACATTTTGGGTAGGTCATCTACATTGAAACCCAAATGAGCGCACCCGACGTTATTCGTCTGCAAATCAAGCTTCTTTCCCGGAGGGCTGAAATACTGGATCAGCTCCAGGCGATGTCCAGGTGCCTGCATGTAGGCGACTTTCAACTGGGCCCCCGGAATGCCGGTGATCTTCTCGGCGAAGGCTGGGTCTCGGCCAGCCAAGGATATAAGCTCCATGCCTAAAAGATCCCGGTAGAAAGATATCGAGCGCTCCAGGTCGCTCACCGTAAAACTCGTATGGTTTACGCTGATGATCATAAAGTGCCTCCTTTGAAATTTAACCACAGAGGGCAAAGAGTTTTTATATACTAATTTTTTTCTCTGGGTTCTCTGTGGGGAAATTCCTGTGGTTTCATATGTTCTCCAAGCGGGCCTTCAGGGCCTTGATGCGGGCCTGGGAGGTTTCAATCATGGTTCTGGAGATCCGGCCATCTTCCACCCCTTTGATGAGGGCCTCGAACATCCGCATAAAAAGACCTGGCTCATATTCTTCCGGGCTGTTATTCGAGGCCAGAAGAAGATCTACCCCCGCGCGTACAGCCAGTAAACATGCTTCTTCCAGGCTGAACCGCTTGACAATCGCTCCCATGAACAGGTCGTCGGAGATAATCACTCCCTGGTAACCCAACTTATCCCTCAGAAAGCCATGCAGGATTTTGGGCGAAAGGGTCACGGGATATTCTGCATCCCAGTCGCGGTGAAGGATATGGGCGGTCATGACCGCATCCGCCAGTCCTTCTTCGATCAGCCAGGAAAATGGATATAGCTCTTGAAGCTGATACGAAGAAGTCACATCAGCTACCTGCAAATGGGTATCCTCTGCGGCGCTCCCTTTTCCGGGGAAATGTTTTAGCGTGGTGAGAATCCCTTGTTGCCGATGGGCCAGGATGAAAGCTTTGGCCTGGCGATAAACCAGGTTCGGATCAGACCCGAATGACCGGCCGTTCTTAGCGATCAAACCCTCAGGGTTAAGGCTCAGGTCGACTACCGGAGCTAGATTCAGGTTAATCCCACTCCGCCTGAGGTCTGTGGCGATGGTTTTTGCTGCCTTGGCGGTTACCGCCAGGTCACTTTTCTCTCCGAGGGCTTTCGGGCTTTCGGTTTCGGGAAATCCGGCTGCCGGTCCCAGCCGACTCCCCTGCCCTCCCTCCTGGTCGACAGCGATCAGCAGGCGATTCTTGGAGTAACTTTGCAGGCCGGATGTAAGATTTCTCAGCTGATCGAGAGAGATGATATTCCTCGGACAGATCCGGGCCATTTCGACCGGCGTCAAATCCGGCCTTTTCTTTTGCTCCTCCAGGCCGCATTTTAAGTCGATGTTGTAAAGGATCACGCCCCCCAGACAAAACTCTTTTATGGCCCGAACGATAAAGGGATTTGCGGCCAGCTCCGCCTCTTTGAATCCAACCATGATCATCTGGGCGATCATTTCTCTTAATTGTCTATCAATCAATTTTCCCCCTTTGAAACCCAGGCCAGGGTGGGCTTCACCCAGGGAATAAACAGGAGAGGGACAAGGCCGACAACGAAGGTGATGAAAAAAAAGATGGAATACCCCAACCAAGCGGCCGAATAGCCGCTAATAACCCCAGCCAGGGAGCGGCCCAGGCCGAAGAGGATGCTAAGAAAGGCGTAATGGGTGGCGCTGAATTTCTTGTCACAGAGTTTCATCAGGAAGCTGAGAAAGGCGGCAGTGGCCAGGCCGATGGCTAAGCTTTCGAGGAGGGCGGCAAAATATATAGAGTAGGCCGGGGCAAAAGGAAAAGAAGCGAGCGTGTAGCCCAGGCTGGCTGTGGCCTGAACCGCCCCCAGAACCCAGAGGGATTTAAGGATTCCCCAGCGGCCGGTCAAAGCTCCCCCGACAAGGGCGCCGGCAATGCTCGCCAGGGTACCCAGGGTACCCACCACAAACCCGATCTGGCCGGCCGTGAAACCGCGATCGATCCAGAAGGGGTTGGCCATGGCCACCAGCATGGCTTCCCCGACCTTGAAGAGCAGGATAAAGGTCAGAGCCACCCAGATATTGGGTTTCTGGAAAAGGCTCTTTAGCGGATCGACATACTGTTTCCAGAGCTCGGGAGTTGCGGAAAGAGCGGGCCTTCTCTGGTGAAAGGGGGGTAAGCAAAAAACTGCCGCAGCCAGTATGGCCATAATGGAGGCCGCCGCAATGAAGGTGAAGGACCATCCCAGGTCTTCGCTCAGCATCACCAGGATACCTCCGGCGGCAATCAGCGCCACACGGTAAGAAGCAGAGCGGACCCCATTGGCCGGCCCCAGCTCCTTTTCCTCCAGGATGTCTATCGTATAGGCATCCGCGGCAATGTCCTGGGTGGCCGAGGCCAAACAAATGCCGGAGACCGCCAGCCAGAATAATACTTTTTCGGAGACAGGGTCGAGAATCGCCAGCACCCCGCTGCAGAGCACGACGGCCAGCTGGCTCGGGAAAATCCAGCGGTATCTCCGGCCAAAACGATCGACCAAAGGGGCCCAGATTATTTTGCAAGACCAGGCCAAGCCCAGGAGGCTGATGAGCCCGATTTCCTCCAGGGAGATCTTTTTTACCCGGAAATAGACCGAAAGGGCATTATTGATCAGACCAAAAGGCAGCCCCTCGGAGAAGTAGAGGAGGGCCACCACTGCAAGTTTGGTATGGGTGGAAAGCAATCTACCCTTCTTTTCTAAGCTCTCGATGCAAAATTTTGCCGGTGGAGGACTTGGGAAGTTCGGAGCGAATCTCCACCTGCCTGGGGACTTTATAGGCGGCCAGGTTTACCTTGCAAAAAGCGATGATCTCTCCTGCGGAAGCGTACTGTCCTGGCTTCAAGGTGATGAAGGCTTTGGGAATCTCACCTTTGACTTCGTCCGGAATGCCGATCACTGCTGCCTCATATATGGCCGGATGGCTGTAGAGGACTTCCTCAATCTCCCGGGGATAGACGTTGTACCCGCCGGTGATAATCAAATCTTTCTTGCGGCCGACGATGTAAAAATAACCCTCCTCATCCTGCCTGGCTAAATCTCCGGTGTAAACCCACCCCTCCCGGATCGATTCTGCCGTCTGTTCCGGAAGCTGCCAGTAGCCTTTGGTGGCATTGGGCCCCTTGAAGATAAGTTCCCCCACCTCCCCGCGGGCCACATCCAGGCCTTGTTCGTTGCTCAATCGAGTCTGAACATGGCAAACCGGCAGGCCGATGGATCCGGCCTTTCTTAACCCCTGAACAGGGTTGGCCGTGACCAATCCCGTTGACTCAGTGAGGCCATAGACTTCCAGGATCTGAGCCCGAAAGCTCTTCTCCCAATTTTTCAGGAGGTCCACGGAAAGGGAGGCTCCCCCGGAAAGGCCCATGCGCATGGAGGAGATGTCATAGGTTTCCTTTTTGTAGGCGTGATAGAGGTAATTGAACATTGTAGGTACACCCGGGAACCAGGTAATCCCGTAATCTTGGAAGGCCTGGAGGACTGCTTCGGCCTGAAAGCGCTCCAGGATGACCACCGTCCCGCCAGAACTGAAGCTCCCGAAAACCGGGCTGGCCACGGAGAAAACGTGGACCAGGGGCAGAACCGCCATGGTAATGTCCTCTTCCCTCAGGCCATAAGCCCGGGCAATGTTCGGGCCGGAGAAGGTGAAATTCCCCTGGGTGAGCATAACGCCTTTGGGCTGACCCAGGGTCCCGGAGGTGTAGAAGATGATGGCGTTATCTTCGGGGGATAGGTCCACTGGCTTTAGGGAACGGGCGGATGCTACCAGGCGATCGGCAGCTTTCAGAAGCGATGGATCATCCTCCTGGCGAAAGATTGCCAGGGACAGATTTGGGACCTGGGGCTTGATCTCCTCAATGGTCTTCGCAAATTGGCTGGCCGCCAGTAGGAACCTGGCCTGCGAGTTATTGAGGATAAAAGCAATTTCTCGTGGAGTATAAAGGGAATTGATGGGGATGACCGTCCCTCCAGCCTTGATGATAGAAAAATAGCAGAGCAGTGTGTCCAGGCTGTTGGGAAAGAGAACTGCCGCATGATCGCCTTTCTGGAGTCCGAGAGATTGGAGAGAAGCACCCAGGCGGTTGGTAACCAGGTCGAACTCCCCGTAAGTTAGCGAAGTCTCCCCTTCCCGGAGAAAAATTTTATTCCGGAATTCCTTCGCTCGCTCTTGTATGAAATCAACCAGGCTTAACAGGGTTCCTCCTTCCCCTTCAATCCTTTGCTTCTCCCTTGGGAAGGCCTCGGCCCCTCTTTCTCAGCCAGGGCACAAGAGGGTAGGCCAAAAGGAAGAGGGCGATCAACATCAACACTGCGGAGATGGGACGGGTGAGGAAGATGGTCGGGTCCCCCGCAGAGAGGAGGAGCGAACGGCGCAGGGCTGTTTCCAGCATGGGCCCCAAAACAAGCGCCAGCACCAAAGGGGCAGCCTCATACTCGAACTTTTTGAACAGGTACCCGAGGAGTCCGAAAATAACCATGATCGCGACTTCCACGATGCTATTGTTCAGGCTGTAGGCCCCGATCAGGCAAAAAAGAAGGATGAGGGGGAAGAGAATCGGGTACGGTACTTTGAGAACCTTTACCCAGAGCCCGATCAAGGGGAGGTTGAGGACGAGGAGCATGACATTTCCTAAATACATGCTCGTGATCGCCCCCCAGAAAAGACCCGGTTGCTCCTTGACCAGCATGGGGCCTGGCTGCATCCCATGAATCATCATGGCTCCCAGGAGGATGGCCATAACGGAATTTGCCGGAATACCGAGAGTGAGAAGAGGAATGAAGGCCCCGCCCGTGGCGGCGTTGTTCGCCGACTCCGGGCCGGCCACACCTTGAATGACTCCGGTGCCAAACTTTTCCGGATGTTTAGAAACTTTTTTCTCCACCGCGTAGGAAACGAACGAGGAGATGACCGCCCCGCCGCCCGGAAGGACTCCCAGAAAAAATCCCATGCCCGTGCCGCGGAGAATGGCCGGCAGGGAATCTGCCCAATCCTTCAAATTGGGCAGGAGGTTGCGGATCTTGGTCTCAAAGATGGACCGCTCCATGGATTGCTCTACGTTGAGCAGGACTTCCGAAATTCCGAATAGTCCCATGACCACGGGAACGAGCCCGACTCCATCGCTCAGCTCGAGGATGTCGAAGGTAAACCGCGTGGCCCCCATCAGGGTGTCCATGCCGATGCATCCCAAAAAAAGGCCGAAAGCGGCCATGAGCAAGGCTTTCCACATCGGACCGCTGGCCAAGAAGGTGAGGATGGTCAGGCCCATAATCATCAGGGAAAAATATTCCGGTGGGCCGAATTTTAAAGCCATCTCGGCCAAGGGCGGGGCAATCAGCATCAAGCCGACCACTCCGATGGTGCCGGCGATGAAGGAACCGAAGGCGGCGATTCCCAGGGCAGGCCCGGCGCGGCCTTGACGGGCCATCTTGTACCCATCCAGACAGGTGACCACGGAAGCGGCTTCGCCCGGGATGTTCACCAGAATGGAAGTGGTTGACCCGCCATACATGGCCCCGTAATAGATTCCGGCCAGCATGATGATGGCCGAGACCGGGGTCACATGAAAGGTCGTCGGCAAAAGGAGGGAGATGGCCGCGACCGGGCCCAGGCCGGGCAGGACCCCTACCAGAGTTCCGATTAATACCCCGAGGAAGCAAAACAAAAGGTTGGCCGGCTGCAGCGCCACCTGGAAACCCATGACCATGCTTTGGAAAAAATCCATTTTTTAGAAACCCCAGGGACCCTTCGGAAGCTGAGCCTTCAGCCAGACTTCGAAAATCCCATAAGCGCCGATGGCCGTCCCCACCGCTCCAGCCATCACAACGGGCCATCTCTGGGGCTGAACGGCCCGTAGTAAAAAGCCGATGAACAAGGCCGTAGCCAAGAAAAACCCGAGGGCCTTCAGCAGAAGCGCGTAGGCGAAAAGGGCCGCCAGGACGATGAGGGATTTTTTCCAGATCACTCCCCGCATCATCGGTTTCCACCCCACCCCCATCCTTCGCTTTAGAGTCGCGTGCAGCAGTCCGATGAACGATAAAAGGGTGATGGCCATGCCCGCCAGAAAAGGCAGGAACCCGGTTCCTGGAGAATCCAGGGTTCCCAGCCCATAGGGTACAGAAGCGATGGTGATCATCAAGCCGACAATGAACCAGACCGCTGCACTGGCCTGGTCGTTATTGATCCTGGACACAGAAGGAATCCTTTACTCTTTCCGCAGCCCCAGGCTCCGGATTAGGGTCCCTACCTCTTCGTTCATCACCACCAGGTGCTTGGCCAACTCCTGCGGGCCCCGATAGAGCGCAGGCTGATCCAGCTGATGGCTTACCTTGATGAAATCCGGATCCTCCATGGCCTTCTTGAAGGCGTCGTGAAGGGTTCCCACAATTTGGGGAGAAAGTCCTTTGGGACCCACGACGCAAATGAGGCTGGGAGCAACGATGTCGTAACCCAATTCCAAAAGCGTGGGCAGATTGGGGAAGTCTCTCATTCGCTTTTCTCCGTAGACCGCCAGGAGTCTCAGACGCCCGGCTTCTACATGTTTCTTCCACTCCGTAGTCTGAGAAGACACTTCCACATGCCCCCCCAGCAAAGCTGATATAGCCTGCGGTCCGCCCTCGAAAGGAATGTGGGTCCACCTGATCTTCTCCTTCAAGGCCAGTCGTTCCATGACCAGATGCTGGGGGGTTCCGGGGCCTGCGGTGCTGTAACGGATTTTTCCCGGGTTGGCTTTGGCATAATCGATGAATTCTTTGAATGTCTTCCACGGGGATTCGGTCTGTACAACCAGCCCGTATAGATATACCGCGTATTGCATGATCGGGGTAAAATCCACAGCCGAATCATACGGAACCTTGCGCATATGCTGACTCAATACTGCCCCGCTGGGGAGAATCCCAATGGTGTATCCATCGGGCTTTTCGGTTTTCAGGGTGGCCACAGCTACGGCCGAGGCACCTCCTGGTTTGTTCACGACGACAATCGGCTGTCCCAGGATTTTGCTGGCCGCACTCACTAGCGGGCGGGCGCAAACATCTGTCGATCCCCCAGCGGGATAACCAATGATGAAGTTGATGGGCTTGCTGGGATATTGCTCCTGGGCGAAAACAACCGCCGGGATCACATACATAAAGCCGATGAATCCCAAAATGGCGGCCAGCCAGAAAATCCTTCTTTCTTTGTTTTCCCTTACCATGCTTACATCCTCCTTTTCTTAGAGTTATGAGTTTCGAGTCAAAAGTACCCCTCCGCTTTCAGCGCTCACCGCAAAAACTGGACTACCTCGGCAATCGCTTTTCGCCCTGGGGATTTCGGTGTCTCCGCAGCATATCCCACGGGGATCAAGTCCACAAAGTCCCATTCCGGCGGCACCCCCAGGATTTGCTCGATTTCTTTCTTGGCCTGCTGGGGTCCGGCCATCCAGGTGGTTGCCAGGCCGAAATAATGCAGGATCAGCAAGAGGTAGGTGATGGCCGCGGCCACGCTCTGCAGGCTGGAATTACCCAACTGGCGGTAAGAGCGAATCTCACGACCTACGGGGTCTGTCTCACCCCGGGCCCGCAAAATCTGATCGGCCATGCTGGAATACTTGCCCATGAGCACAGCAATGCAGACCGGCGCGCCCCGGAAGAAGTCTGAGGCCTTACGCCACCGCTCCACGGCCTCCCCGAACTGTTTGGCTTCAGGCCATGAGATCATGAGTTCAGTCTTGGCCTTGACTGCGTCGGCCATCTGCTCGATCAATTTTTTGTTGCTGACAATCAAGAACTTCCAGGGCTGATAATTTCCACCGTTGGGCGCCCAGGTGGCCAGCTCCAGGGCCTTGAGCAAAATGTCCTCGGGTACGGGTTGGTCTTGAAATTTGCGAACCGAGCGCCTTGTTCTGATCAGCTCTCCGAATTCTGAAAAATCCACCATTCTTCACTCTCCTTTTCCGCCAAATAAGCTCCCTCCCTGGCCGAGGCAGCTTGAGTGGCATCCCCTTTGAGTATTCAAGGAAAACGCGTTTCCTACTGTACGTTGACAGAAATTTTTTTTCCATGTAATAATATCACAAGAAAACTCACATTTTCTGCTTTTTTAATAGATCGCCCGATTCATGAATATCCCAAGTCATCCAATCCTCTCCTCGCGGGGAAAATCAGCAAAAACTTTCCCGGCCATTTCGCCTCCTTCCGCTCCAAGATATAGTCAAAGACAAGTCTTTGCGGCGCAAATACCCCAGAGCAGTTAGTTAAAGGAGAAAAATAAAAATGATCGAAATTCGATTCCACGGCAGAGGCGGACAGGGAGCGGTCATCGCCTCCAAAATTCTGGCGGCAGCGCTTTTCAAGGAGGGCAAATATGCTCAGGCCTTTCCTGCCTTCGGAGCGGAGCGGCGGGGAGCGCCGGTCATGGCCTTTACTCGCTTCGACAAGAAAACCATCACCCGCCGGTCCCAAGTCTACGAGCCGGATCATGTAGTGGTGTTGGATGAACCGATCCTCGAAGTGGTCGATGTGACCGCAGGTCTGAAAGCGGGCGGATGGATTCTTATCAACTCCCCCAGGCCTGCCGCGGCCTTCCCTAATTTACTCAAATTCCGCGTGGCCACCGTGGACGCCAACCGCATCGCCCACGAAAACGGCCTGGGCACGGCCACGGCTCCGGTGGTCAACACTGTCATTCTGGGCGCATTCGCCAGGGTAACCGGTCTTGTCGGGCTGCAAGCGATCATCGAGGGAATCCAGGAGAACGTGCCTACGAAAACCGAGGCCAATGTAGCCGCCGCCAAGGCCGCCTACGAGCAGGCCATGGCTTGAATCACCAGGAAAAAGTGATTTTCACGGTATTGCAGGAGTAAAAGATGAAGAAAAAGAAACCGATCAAAAAAAAGCCCTTTCTTCCGCCGATGTCCCTTTCCTACGAAGGGACCCAAGCATCTAAGACTGGCACATGGCGCTACCTCACCCCCACCTACCTCAATAAACTGGCCCCTTGCAACGAGGCTTGCCCGGCGGGTGAGGATGTGGAAGCCGCGATGGTCTTGGCCGGGCAAGAGGATTATCTCGGGGCCTGGGAGAAGATTACCCAGGAGAACCCCCTTCCCCGAGTCTGCGGCCGAGTTTGTTTTCATCCCTGTGAAGGAGCATGCAATCGCCAGGAATTCGACCAAGCCACCTCCATCAACGCCCTGGAACGCTTCGTTGGGGATCATGCCTTTCAGTCCGGGAAACGCTTCACCCCTCCCCAGGAGAAGAAAAAGGAAAAGGTGGCCATCATCGGCTCTGGCCCGGCAGGCCTGTCCTGCGCCTACCACCTGGCTTCCATGGGATACGGGGTGACCCTCTTCGAGGCCTTGCCGGAACTCGGGGGAGTGCTGCGCTACGGGATTCCGGCCTACCGTCTGCCCAAGAAAGTACTCGAGGAGGAGATCGATAACATCCTCTCCTTGGGGGTGGAAGTAAAAACAGGGGCGCGTGTGGGCCAAGAGGTAAAGTGGGGGGAATTGAAGAAGTTCGACGCAGTTTTTGTAGCGGCAGGCGCCTGGAAGAGTGTGCCTCTGAAGGTCCCCGGGGAGGAGGCGCAAGGCGTCATGTCCGGCCTGGACTTTTTGCAGAAAGCCAACTCTGGCCAGACCGTTGACCTCGGCCAGCGAGTGGCGGTCATCGGCGGAGGCAATACGGCCATGGACGCCGCCCGCTCGGCTCTGCGTCTGGGAGCAAAGCCGTTAATCATTTACCGCCGAACCAAAGAAGAGATGCCCGCCTGGGAAGAGGAGGTGGCCGAAACAGGAGAAGAAAACCTCGAATTCATCTTCCTCAGCTCTCCGGTGAAAATCATCACGGAGAACGGAAAAGTGAAAGGCGTGGAGTGTATCAAAAACCTCCTGGGGCCCGTTGGGAAAGACGGACGCCGGGAGCCCCGGCCGATCGAGGGTTCCAACTTTACCCTTCCGGTCGATGCGGTGATTTCGGCCATCGGGGAGACACCCGATTTTTCTTTCCTGCCGGAAGAACTGCGCAAATCTGCGGGCGCCTTGCCTGTGGATGAAACAGGGGCCACCGCTTTGCAGAGGGTCTTTGCCGGGGGAGATATCGTGGCCCAGCCGCGGACGGTCTCTTACGCCATCGGGTCGGGAAAGAAGGCGGCCATAGCCATTGATGCCACCTTCCGGGGTAAAAACGTGGCCGAAGCTCTGCGGTCGGCCCATTGGGGAGAGAAAGGAAGCCTATCCATAGCCCTTTACAAGAAGGGCGGCGCAGACGGTGTCGCTCCAGAAGTGGTCAAGTTCTCCGACCTCAACCCGGATTATTTCAAGCGTCAAGAACGGAAGCCGAAGGAAACGCTTCCCGTTTTCCAACGGACCACCGGGTTCTCCGAGGTCAACCTGGGCCTTTCCCCGGCCACCGCCCTTTATGAGGCCAAACGCTGCTTTAACTGCGGAGTTTGTAACCTCTGCCATAACTGTTTTATGTTCTGCCCGGACCTAGCGATCACTGCCAGGCCGGACAAGCAGGGATATCAGATAAACTATGATTATTGCAAGGGATGCTGCATCTGCGTGGAGGAATGCCCCCGCGGGGCCATCTCCGTGGAGGTGAAAAAATGAAAAAACTGATGACCGGAAATTCGGCTGTCTCTTACGGGGTGGTGCTGTCCCGGGCCCAAGTCATCTCTGCCTACCCTATCACTCCTCAGACGACCATCGTTGAGGAACTCTCCGAGATGGTTGCAGACGGGCGCCTTCCGGCCAAGTTCATCCGGGTGGAATCTGAGCACTCCGCCATGGCCTGCGCGGCGGCAGCCGCTGCTACGGGGGCCCGGGTTTTTACGGCGACTTCTTCCCATGGATTGGCCTACATGCACGAGATGCTCCATTGGACCTCCGGGACCCGATTGCCCGTGGTCATGGTCAACGCCAATCGGGCCATCGGCGCTCCCTGGTCCATATGGTGCGAACAGGGAGATAGCCTCTCGCAACGAGACACCGGCTGGCTGCAGCTTTACTGCCAGAGCGCTCAGGAAGCTATGGATACTGTCATCCAGGCCTACCGCATCGCGGAGGAGGTTCTGCTGCCGGTGATGGTCCTGGTGGACGGGTTCTTCCTCTCGCACACCTCCGAGCCCGTGGATATTCCCGACCGGGAGGCCGTGGACCGATTCCTTCCCCCCTACCGTCCCCGCTACAAACTCACGCCCGACGACCCCCATACCTTTAACATTATGGCCGACACTTCGCTTTTCATTTCCTTCCGGCATGAAGCCCAGAAAGCCATGGAAGGTGCCAAGAAAGTGGTGGCTCGGGTGGACCGGGAATTCAAGTCCCACTTTGGCCGGGGATACGGTTTGCTGGAGAAATTCCGCTGCGCTGACGCAGAGGTGGTGCTGCTCACCATGGGCACAGCCGCCAGCACGGCCCGCGAGGTCATCGACCATTATCGTCGGATGGGAAAGAAGGTGGGCCTCTGCCGCCTCCGCCTGTTTCGTCCTTTCCCGGGGGAGGAATTAATTAAATTTCTGAAAGGGATGAAAAAGGTGGCCGTGCTCGACCGGGATAATTCCCTGGGGGCCGGGGGCATTGTCGCCCAAGAACTGAAAGCGGCGCTTTTCTGCGCGCCGCGAAAACCCAAGGTGTTCGAGTTCATTGCCGGCCTGGGCGGAAAAGATATCACACCGGAAACCATCCAGCAGATGATGGAAATCACCTTGAACAATGCCAACCCCACCGGAGCTCCAATGTGGCTGGGGGTGGAAGAATGAACGCGAAAGAGCTGTTGAACGAATATTTGCATTCCGGCCACGGGTGCTGTCCCGGCTGTGCCATGCCCATTATCATCCGCACCGCCTTCCAGGCCCTTGGGGAACGTACCATTACCGTCATTACCGCCGGCTGCTTCGGGACCATCTCCGGCACTTTTCCGACGTCGCCCATCAAGCTGGCCACTTACAACACGCCCTTCGCCTCGACCGGAGCAGCCGCCTCCGGGGTGCGGGCCGCCTTGGACATGCTGGGAGACACCACGACGACCGTTTTGGCGGTTGGCGGAGATGGGGCGACCTTTGACATCGGGATCCAGGCCGTTTCCGCGGCTGCCGAGCGGAACGATGATTACATCTACCTCTGCTATGACAACGAAGCTTACATGAATACTGGAATCCAGCGTTCCTCGGCCACCCCCTGGGGGGCCTGGACGACGACCACCCCTCCCTCCAACCTGAAGAATCAGCCAAAGAAAGATATCGTCCAGATCATGGTGGCCCATCGCGTGCCCTATGTGGCCACGGGCTCCATTGCCTACCCAGAGGATTTTATCCGGAAGATCCAGAAGGCCAAAGAGACTCGCGGGTTTAAGTTCATCTATGTCTTTTCTCCCTGTCCGGTGGGCTGGCGGTTTTCTTCCGAGCTTACCATCCGCCTCGCCCGCCTAGCCGTGCAGACAAAAGTCTTCCCCCTTTACGAAGTGGAGAACGGCGAACGGTACATTCTCAATGAGGAGCCCGAAGGCATCCCGGTCAGCGAGTATTTGAAGCCCCAGGGACGCTTTGGTTTTCTACGGGAAGGAGATATGGAGCGCATCCAGGAAAATGTGGATCGCGAATGGCAGCGCCTGATAAGCCGGATGGAGAGGCACCCGACTTGATAAACCCCGTGCCAATAACCTACGCCCCGTTATTCATTAATCGGCGAGGAATCTCCAAGGGGTCAAAGGGCCGAGCTTCAAGGGAGCATAACTTCAATCGTTCAATATTTCAGTGGAGGCCCCGGCAGGGTAACCCTCAAGGTCTGAGCAGAATGAGCCAAAGGAAAGCTCTTCTCTTCTTTTTCCTATCTTTACTCGCGAATTTGGCGTTCCTCCGCCCGCTTTCCGCCCAAGAAATAGCCGTGGGAGAAGGAGAACATCAGGGTTTCATCGTCAATGAAGGGGAGCAAGTCCTAAAAGTAAACTCCATTAAACCTGGCCAGACGATCCAGGTTATCTTAGCGCCCCATTGGACGATGGAAAGGGGCGGAAAGGTAAAATGGAGCCTGCTGGACCAGGATAAAGTTCAGCTGAGGACGGTTACGCAGAGCGAACCGCAAGCCAACCCTGTTCTCATGGAATGGACCTCGAATTCCCTTCCCAGGCCGGGAGCCTACTATATTCATGTCCAGGGAATGGGTGGATCTTCTCCCGGAGAAATTTTGGGGGAATATACCCTGCGGGTTCTTCTGTGGAATCAAAATGACGCTGACTCGGGTACGGATGCCCCGGAAACTTATGAAAAGGCACTCCTGCTGCCCATATCCGAACCGGGAACCTACGTTTTTTATGAAAACTTCCTCAGCGGCACAGCCGACACCTACGATATTTACAAGATTTTCATCAAACCCAATCACTCTCTAACTCTCCGGGCCCAACCCTTGCACTGGCAGGGGACCAGCCAGAAGGCGAAGGTGCGCTGGGAATTTTTGAACAAATCCTTCAAACGGTTGAAAGAGGGCACAAGTCTATTTTCCCAGACCTCCCCTTTTGTGATAAAAGTTTTGCATGCCCGCCCCAGGATGGACACCAAGCCGGCTCTCTTCTATCTGCTCGTAAAAGTGGAAGGGGACGCCAGCATGATTTACACCCTCCAGGCGGAGATGAAAGGAGGGCGATGAAGGAAGCGGAGCGTCTCTTTAAGAAATTCGGCCAGTGTTTTCCTGCGGGAACCCTCCTTTTCGAAGAAGGGCAGCCCTGCACCGGCATGTTTATTATTCAACGGGGAAAAGTGCGCTTGTACAAAAAGGTGGGCGTCAGAGAGATCACGATTGATGTCCTGGGAGAAGGAGACTTTTTCGGGGAGATGGCCTGCCTGATAGGGAGTCCCCGTTCTATTAACGCCGTTGTAGAAGAGGACAGCCAGATTTTAGTCATCCAACCGGAGGTCCTGGAAGGTTTATTCCACGGAACTTCTGGCATGGGCTTGAAGGTTCTGGGCAATCTGGCGTCGCGGCTGAGAAAAGCCTACGAGATCATCGAGGGATTAATCCAGGAGCGCGAGCAACTCATAGAGCGGGAGGACGCATCTCCATGAAGAAAGAAGAACAACTTTTCTGGAAATTCGGCAAGGATTTTCCCAAGGGGACTGTACTTTTTCGAGAAGGAGACCTGGGGCGGGAAATGTTCATCATCCAGGAAGGAAAAGTACAGGTCAAAAAAAGGGTGGGAAAAACGGAGGAAATTTTAGCCGAGCTTTCCCAAGGGGAATTTTTTGGCGAGATGGCCTTATTGATTGGCATAGATCGTTCGGCTACAGTGGAGGTGATCGAAGATAGCAAGCTCCTCGTCATCAACCCGGAAACGTTCGAGAGCCTTCTCAAAAGCAACATAGAAATTGCCATGAAGATGCTGAAAAAAATGGCCGCCCGGCTTCGAGCCACGGATGAACATTTCGAGACCGCTATCCTGGAAGCCAAAAAAGAAAAGGAACCGGGGTGAGCCAAAACCTCCGGGCTTTGCCTCCCCGATCCCTTCTGGTGGGGGAGCTTAGCTTTTCTGGACCTCCACTTCAATCTTTTTGGGCAGGTACTCTCACTCTGTGAATCCCCCCTTAATTGGCTTTTTCAACCTCCACTTTCACCGTCACATGAACATCCTTGGCCTCCACTCCAGGCAGGTCGGCTTTGATGATATAGCGGCCATTTTTCTGGTAGGTTTCCACTTATACTTTGATTCCCTTTAAGGCGGCGAAAGACTGGATGGTGGTGACGGCTTGGTTGAGACGGCGGATTTTCACATTTTTATCTTTGAGGCCTTCAAGGTCCTCCAGTGGGACTTGCGTTCCCCGCACCTCCCGCAGGACTATATTCAGGTTAAAGATCAGGACTTTCAGGTCCTCGGGGGTGTAGGGGCGCAGAGTGGCCGGGGTGAGCTGTTGGAATCCTTGGGCAACGTCATAAGCTATTTTCTTCGGGCTTCCGGCGATCGGCATGTTTCCCCTCCTTTCAAAGGTTTCTCAACCCGTGCCGCAGGGAAAGAATCGCTGCGTTAAGGGCTTCCGGAATAGAGAGGTTTGAAATATTTGATATCCAGCATGTTCCCCTGCCGCTGTTCTTTGAAGACCGCCTGCACCCGCATCCCCACATGCAGCCGCGAAAAATCCACTTCCCCCAACAGATGCCCGATGCCGGTGTCCGCACCATCCAGCCGGATTACGCCGTAGGCGAAAGGCACCTCTACTGGATAGGTAGGCTGAGGATGGTAAATGACCGTGTACGTTTCCAGGGCTCCCTGGCCGCTCAGCGGCACCCACTTCCTCAGCTGCGAGAAGCATCGGCCGCAGGTGGAGCGAGGAGGAAAGTAGACCCGATTACACTTCTGGCAGCGAATGCCCAGGATTTTCTTCTTGTCCCGCAGTTGAGCGAAGAACCGGCTCCCCACCTTCCCGGCGAAGTACCGATAGTTGATGACTAGGTTTTGGTTGACGATGAAAGGCCTTTGTTCTGCAAGCGGCTCGCCCATTTTTCCCCCCGATAGAAGGACCCTTTTCTTTTCTGGGATTATTCCTCGATTGTTCGGAAAAACAGAATATCGGTCAGGTCGCCGAGCCGTTCTTCCCGCGGTTTGAAGACCGCCCGCATCCGCAACCCAATCCGCAGCTTGTTCAAGTTGGTTTCCTCGAGGAAGTGCCCGAGGATCGAATCGGCTCCCTCCAGCTGAATTCCCCCGAATCCGTAGGGTACAGGCTTGACCTTGCCGGTCATGGGGTCACTCATGGGAAAAACGACCACCGTGTAGGTAATCAACTTCCCTTTGTCCGCAACCTCCACCCATTCCCCTGCCGGGGCATGACACGCTCCACAAACCACCCGCGGCGGGAGCATCACCCGCTGGCATCGGGGGCAGCGGTTTGCCCAGAGCTTGGCGTGGTCGCGGAGTTCCGTGAAAAATCTTCCCAGGTAGGGGCCCGCAGAAAACTTGAACGGGAGGCTCAGGGTGAAAGGCATTGTCAGAAATTCTTTGGAAGCTGTTTTGGGCACGTCGGTCTCACCTCCTCACGGCAACTTTTTCTGCAGCAGCGTCAGCACCGTCCAGAAGCTGCCCCCAAAGGCCGTAGCTAACGCTCGCTCGGCCTTCGCCACCTGCCGCTCTCCCGCATCTCCCCGAAGCTGCAAGGCTGCCTCGGCAATGCGGATCATGGCTGTGGCCCCAATGGGGTTTGTGGAAAGAACACCCCCGGAAGGGTTCACCGGGATATCTCCTTCCAGGTCGGTCGCGCCCTGCTCGATGAGTTTTCCTCCCTCACCCCTCTCACAGAGGAAGAGGTATTCGTACCAGATGAGCTCGGCCCAGGTGGAAGGCTCGTACAACTCGATGAGGTCCAATTCTTTGCGCGGATGCGCAATCCCGTTCCGCTGGTATAGTTTCCCGGCTGCCGTCTCCAGGCTACTCGGTCCTTCCCGCACCGCCCCGAAGTACCCTTCATTATGGCAGGTGACCGTATCCATGATCCAGACAGGCTTATCCGTGATCCTCTTGGCCCGCTCCTCAGAAGCTAAAATCAGGGCACAGGCCCCGTTGGATGTGGGGCACATATCCAACAGTTTGATGGGATAGGCCAGGAGACGGGAATTCAGCACGTCTTGCACGGTGAGGGAAAGCTTCAAGTGCGCGTAGGGATTCTTCAGGGCATTCCTGGCGGCCTTGACCCGGACTTTGGCCGCCTGCTCCTCCGTGGCCCCATACTGCTGCATGTAGTTCGCTCCCATAAAGGCAAAATAGCCAATGGCCCCGGAGGCCATGGTTCTGCCCCACAAGGGGTCGGCCACGGCATTGAGACCAGCGTTGGTGTCCCCTTCCTCTTGTTTTTCGTACCCAATGGCCAGCACGGTATCGAAGAGGCCGGAGGCTACATAATGATCCGCGGCGACAGCGACCGTCGCTCCCGTTGTCCCGCCACTGGTGATTTTCATCCCGGATTTCAGGTACGCTCCGCTTCCATCTACTTGCCACATGTCGACCAAGTAATTTCCTTCGAAAAGTTCCATATTGCCGATGAGCACGGCTTCGATTTGCCCCATCCGTAGGCCGGCATCCTCCAGGGCGGCCCGCACCGCTTCATTGACCAGCTCCACCTGATTGACGTCCGGCCGACGCTGGCGGTGGTGGGTCTGCCCGATGCCGACGATGGCTACGTTCCGTCTGCGAGCCATTCTTTTCCTCCTGCCGGCGATGTCAGTATGGTTTCATTTATTCTTCAATCACTGCCCAAAATTAGCACGCAATGGTGCTGCCCGCAATATCCGCTCTGGCCATGGGCAATGGCCGTCCGGGCATGGGGCACCTGTCTCTCTCCCGCCTCTCCCCGGAGTTGCAAAGCAGCTTCGGCCACCCGGACCATACCGGCGACCGTGGTGGGATTGCCCGCTAATACCCCGCCCGAAGGGTTCACGGGAAGTTTTCCGCCGATCTCGGTGACCCCGCGGCTGATAAGCTTTCCCCCATCCCCACGGTCGCAGAATCCCAGGCCTTCATACCAGAGTAACTCCTGGTGGGCGTATTCCTCCGAGACCTCGGCCACGTCCACTTGCCGCAACGGGTTGTTGATCCCGGCCATTTTGTAGGCTCGCTGGGCGGCGATGATCAAGGATTGGCAATCGGCCAAGTCCCGGTCTCCCAAATAATAACTGTCGTAGCAATTTCCCAGGCCCCGGACCCAGACCGGTTTATCGGTTATCTGCCGCGCTTTCTCCTCACCCGCCAAAATCACAGCGCAGGCCCCATCAGACTGGGGCTTTGTTTCCAGCTGATGGATGGGGGAAGCCAACAAGGGGGAATTAAGAACCTGCTCCACCGTCACGACCATGGAGCGCTGGGCATAGGGATTTTTCTGGGCGTTTTTCAGGTTCTTCACCGCTGCCTTGGCGCATTGGGCCTCGGTGATGCCGTATTTATACATGTACCGCCTAGCCTGGAGCGCGGCTGCGGCCAGAAAGTCGAATCCGATAATTCGCTGATAGAGTGGGTCAAAGGCGGCATTTTCGATGACCGATCGGCAGGCCTGGGATTCTTTGCAGTGGCTGACCACAAGAACTACATCGTAGTGCCCGGAGAGGATCTGGATGGTGGCATAATAGACGGCTTGGGCCGAGTCCATGGCCACTTTCTCCTCCGGCCGAAGATGACCCCCCGCTACATCCCCGATGGGAATATCCGAGATCGTCCTGCCGTCCCAAAAATCCTGCGAGGCGGTCACCGTGCTGTCGATGTCCTCCTCGATGGTCAGCCCGGTCTGCGCCAGGACCTTCTCTACGACCTCATAGGCCAGCTCGGAAAAGCCCTGCGCCGGTTTCTGCTCTTCAAACTTGGTCTGCGCCAAGCCCACGATGGCTACCCGATCACTCATCCTTCACCTCCGCCGCCCCATCACCTCTTCCGCTTCCCGAAGAACCTGCTCCACGATCTCTCCCGCTCCCCGCACATCTTTGATCATCCCGCAGATCTGCCCGCAGGGCATACACTCCCGTGTTGGATCATGCACCTGCCCGGTGGTGACGAAAGAAAGCACATTGTTCTCGATGGAGGTCATCGCTTGCAGGGGAAATGGCTTAATCTGATCGCCCTTTCCTTCCCATTCATCGGTGTAAGCATTGCGGATCGCCCGCAGGGTTTTCCCTGTATAGCACTTCGTAACCACCGTATCCTCATCCCGCGCTTTTAAGATCTGCTTCTGGTAGGTCTCGGTGGCTCGGGCTTCCCTCGAGGCCACGAAGCGGGTTCCCATCACCACCCCTTTGGCTCCCAGGGCCAACGCCGCCGCCAGCCCCCGGCCGTCAGCGATTCCCCCAGCGGCCAGAACCGGGATTTTAACGCTATCCACGACCTGCGGAACCAGAGCCAAGGTTCCGATTCTTCCCGTGTGTCCCCCAGCTTCGGTCCCTTGCGCCACAATTACATCCACCCCTACCGCCTCGGCCTTGAGCGCATGGGCCACTTTGCCGACCATGGAGATGACTTTCATCCCTTCTTTCTTCGCCCGCGCGATCAGCCCCTCGGGAACGGCCAGGCCCGAGACAAAGACGGGTATATTCTCCTCGAAGATAACCTTGATTTGCTCCTGAACCATCTCGGGAGCCGCCATCAGCAGGTCCACGCCAAAAGGTTTACATGTCATAGACTTGGTTTTTTGGATCTCCTCCCGCAGGCGATCAGGGTCCAGGCTCGCTGCCCCGAGGACTCCCATGGCCCCCGCCTCCGAGACCGCTGCCGTAAGCTCGGCCAGGGAAACCCCGGCCATCCCCGCCAGGAGGATAGGATGACGA
>CAYQWO010000015.1:0-20458 GCA_964421095.1 uncultured Syntrophaceae bacterium | reverse complement strand
TTTGCAGGTTTCCCTCCGCTAAATTTCTTTCATTCCTCTCTCCTTTTCAGGGTTTCAGAGCAAGTTTATTGACCAGCTCGGAAACGTACTTGTATCCTTCCTCCACTTCTTTGCGGCAATCATCTCCCAGCAGAAAATGGGCGTCGCACCCGAGGGTGTCGAGCGCCCGCACGAACTCGGGGCTTTTGGCGGCTTGCTCGAGCGCCACTTCATACTTTTTCACGATGTCCTTGGGCAATCCTTTGGGAGCGATTACGCCGCTGATTGTCTCCGTCGTTCCTTTCCCCTCGAATTTGATGCCCACGTCCTTCAGGCAGGGGACATCGGGGAAATTGTGAGAGCGATACGCCTGCAACATGAGCAGTCCGCGCAGTTTGCCCGCCCGCACGGAGGGGACATGCCCGGAAGCTACAGGGGCAGCGTCGATGTGCCCCCCCAGGAGCGCCGTAACGCAGGGGCCGTCTCCTTTAAACGGGACATGGCTCCATTCGATCCCCCTTTCCTTGCCGATGGCCTCCATGGCAATGTGGCCGCTGGAAAACTGCCCCCAGCTCCCGTATTTGATCCTTTTTGGGTTTTTCTGGGCATACTCCAGAAACTCCTGAATGTCCTTCCAGGGGGCGTCGGCCTTTACTACCAGCATGGGCGACTGGTTGAAAAGCTTGCATAAGTAGGTGAAATCCGTCAGGGGATTGTAGGCGACTTTTTCAAAATTCGGGACCACCGTCAAGGCGGAATTGGAAACGAGGACGATGGTGTACCCGTCCGGTTTGGCTTTGGCTAACAAGCTCACGGCCAAGGCTCCCGCAGCCCCCGGCTTGTTAAGGCAGACAACGGGCTGGCCCAGGACTTCTCCCAGTTTCGGGGCTAAACTCCGGCCGCTCGTATCCGAAGGGCCGCCCGGAGCGTAGGGTATGAGCAAATCAATGGGTCTCATCGGAAAATCACCTGCCCAGGCAACTCCCCCCACCAGCAGGAACAGAAACAGGAAAATACCCTTGAGAACTCTGCTTGACATGGCCTTCTCCTTTCATTTTTGATAATATCATTGCCGGTTTCCCTAAAGGCATTTCTCTTTTTCCCGGGGTTCCGGCGGCTCAAAGCGATTCTGCTTTTCCGAAAAAGTAGCTGAAAAAGTCGGTTTTTCCGTTTTCTGCTTATAAACTGCGGTGACAAAGTTTTCGATTAAACTTTCCCTGGGGAACTCTGTTTTTTTCTCAAGGCCTGTAAAACTTTTTCGGGTGTAAAAGGAAGTTCTTTCAAACGGATGCCTACGGCATCCTCAAGGGCATTGGCGATAGCTGGCGAGGTGCCCGCCAAAATAATTTCCCCCAGTCCCTTGGCGCCGAAGGGACCGAAGGGGTCGGGGCATTCGACAAAGAGACTGGAAATGGGGGGCACGTCCTTTATCGTGGGAATCCGGTAATCCGTGAAGTTCCCATTTATCACTTTTCCCTGGGAGCGGACGATCTCCTCGAGAAGGCCATAGCCGATGCCCTGGACGACGCCACCTTCCACCTGGCCTTCCGCCAGCAGAGGGTTGATAATCGTTCCAGAATCATGGACGGAGAGAAAATTCAGAATCTCCACCTGGCCCGTCTTCCGGTTTACCTTTAATTCAGCCACCTGGACTCCAAAGGAGTAAGCCACGGAGATATTCCCATACTTCGTCTGGTCCGGGACCACCACCGTGGGGGGTACCATGAATGTTCCCACCCCAAGGATCGGAGCTCCGCCGCCGGCGTGTAGGGCCATGCGGGCAACTTCAGCGATCTTCATCCCCCGGTCGGAAGAGCCTTTGAGAAAGACCCGCCCTTCAGCGCACTCCAGATCATCCGGGCGGGTCTCCATCTTTTCCGCCGCCACCTGCAGCAGTTTCCATCGGGCGTCCTCCGCGGCCAGCTGCACAGCCTTTCCCCCCAAAGTAGTTACCCGGCTGGCGAATGTTCCCAGGCCGAAAGGGGAGTGATCTGTATCGAGGGGAATAACCTGGACCTCCTCCATGGGCACCCCGAAGACCTCGGCCACGATCTGGGCAAACACGGTATTCGCTCCCTGGCCGATCTCCGCCTCCCCGCTGATCAGGTCGATCCGGCCATGCGGGTTGATGCGCACGTAGGCCGCCGAGCCGTCGTAGAAAGGGTAGACGGCCCGGTTGCCGGAAACATGGATCATCGCGGCCAGGCCGATTCCTCTCGACTCCTGATGGTGGCGCGCACGCTTCTCCTTCCATCCCGATCGCTGCGCGGCCAGCTGCAGGCACTCTGTCAGGCGGCAGCTATTCATCACCCATCCGTGCACGGAAGTGTCCCCTTCGCGGGTAGCGTTCTTTAAACGCACCTCCAGCGGGTCCATGCCGATCGCCTTGGAGGCCATGTCGATGATCGACTCCATGGCGAAGTGCATCTGGGGGTTCCCATAACCCCGGACGGATCCGATGGGGGTCGTATTCGTATAGACCAGGTCCGCCCGGCATTTGACGTTTTTCAAGCGGTAGAGGGAGGTCGCCCGCGTCCCGGTGGTGCTGATCACAGCTGGCCCGGTCCCGGCGTAGGCTCCGCAGCCGGCCAGGATTTCCATCTCTTTGGCAGTGAAGGTCCCGTCTCTTTTGATCCCCAGCTTGAGGCGAATCTCCGCGGGCATACGGGAGCGGGAAGCAGCAAACTCGTCTTCCCAGCTGTTCACCAGGCGCACGGGCGCCCCCGCTTTCAGCGCCAGCAAGACGCAGATCGGATAGAGGGAGATCACCTGGGTGGCCTTGCCCCCGAATCCGCCCCCTACGGTTGTCTGGATGATGCGGATTCTGCTTACGGGGAAGTTGAGGACCTTGGCGATCTGGTCGCGATTTCTGGCCGGAGCTTGCAAGGAGGCCCAGAGGGTGATCTTTCCGTCCGCATCCACCTGGGCCACGCAGACATGAGGCTCCAGGTAGCCCGGGTGAACGTTGGACGTGAAGAAGGTGTCTTCCAGGATATAGTCCGCCTCCCGAAAGCCTTCAGCCACGCTACCCCGCTCAAATTCGAAATGGGTGGCAATGTTATTCACGCTCTCATGGATCCGGGGAGCACCCGCCGCCATGGCCTCCCGGGGAGAGAATAGGGCAGGAAGTTCTTCGTATTCCACCCGGATCAAATCCAGGGCTTCCCGGGCGGTCTCTTCATCTACGGCGGCCACGGCGGCAACTTCGTCGCCAATATAGCGCACCTTATCAACGGCCAGGGGATATTCATCATCGATCTGCGCCCCGTATTTGATCTTGGGAGTGTCCTCAGCGGTGACGACTGCCTTCACGCCTTTAAGTCTTCGAGCTTTGGTCGTGTCCATGTGGAGAATTCGAGCATGGGGCAGGGGGCTGCGCAGAATCTTGCCGGGCAGCATCCCCGGAAGTTTCATATCAATGCCGTATATGGCTTTCCCCGTTACCTTCTCCCTGGAATCAACCCGATAGATTCGTTTCCCAATCATGGATCGTCCGGCGATTTCCGGCCTCCGAGCGCCCTGGTTGTAACGGCTTTTATGGCCTCAATGATCTTGGCATAGCCCGTGCATCGACATAAATTCCCGGCCAGGGCCTCTTTGATTTGCTCTTCTGTCGGGTCGGGGTTTTGGTCCAAGAGCGCCTTGGCCGTGAGGATCATTCCCGGCGTACAGAAGCCGCACTGGATAGCCCCGTATTCCACGAAAGCTCTCTGCAGCGGATGCTCCCCGTGTTCGCCAGCGAGGCCCTCGATGGTCAGGATTCTCTTCCGGTCCGCCTCTAACGCCAAAATCAGGCAGGAATTGACCACCTTTCCCTCCAGGATGACCGTGCAGGCCCCACAGTTGCCCAGGTCGCAGCCCTTCTTCGTCCCCGTCAGCCCCAAATGATCCCTGATGAAATCCACCAGAGTCATGCGGGGCTCAACCAAAGCCTCATGAAGGATCCCGTTCACTTCTACCCGAATTCTTTTTTTCATGGAAACAACCGCTGATTACGCAAAATATCTTTGTTCTCCCGGCAGCAGGACAAAAATCCTCAACTGCGGTCTTTGCGGTACTCAGCCAGAGTCTCTCGCAGTGTTTCTTCGACCAGGTGCTGGATCATTTCCCGGCGGTACCACGCTGAACCACGCACGTCAGAAATGGGGCTGGCCGCGGCAGAGGCGAGATCCGCTGCTTGGATTATCAGACTTTCGTGGACCTTCGCGCCCCTGAGCAGGTTCTCGGCTGCTTTCGCCCGCAGGGGGATAGAGGCCACAGCCCCCAGGCCGATGCGGATGTCGGCAAATCCTTCGCCTGGGGGATCGAAGGACCCGAGAACTGCGACTCCAACCACCGCCAGGTCCATCGCCCTCCGGGGAGCTAATTTCTTATAAACGCCCACTGATCTTGGCGGCGGCCGGGGAATGAGGATCTCCGTCAGAATTTCATCGGGCTCCGCGGCAGTCTTTCCGGGTCCCAGGAAAAAGTCCTCTACGGGAACCTTTCTTTCTCCCTTAGGCCCTGCGAGTTTCACCTGGGCATTTAAGCAAAGAAGGGCTGGCAGGGTGTCACCGGAAGGAGAACCATGGCAGATGTTTCCGCCCAGGGTAGCGCGGTTCCTGATTTGCCAGCTTCCGATCTTGGAGGCTGCCTGGGAAAGAACACTGAGTCCATCAACCAGGGCAGGGTGGGTGCTCAGAGCCTGCATGGTCACCAGAGGACCGAGGCGAAGATGCCCCTTGGGCTCTACGGCAATGCCGTCGAGGGAGGCGATCCCCTTGATGTCGATCACGTGAGACAAGGGCCTGAGCCTGTTCTTGTACTCAACAAGGAGGTCCGTCCCGCCGGCAAGGATCTGGGCCTTTTCCCTGTGCCGCTTCAGGAGAGCGATCGCTTCCTTCAGGCTTTTGGGTTTGCGGTAGGAAAAGGTTTTCATGAGCTCAGGGGCAAGAAGGGCGAATTTTACTTTTCGCTCAGGGAGATGCCCGACTGTTTGATCATTTCCCCCACTTGCGGGTAAACATCATGGATCAGCTTAGTGAAGGTCTGGCTGTCCCTGAACTTCCCCTCGTTTTCCAGGGACTCCATGGCTTTCAAGTATTCCGGGCTCTCCGTGGCTAATTTGAAGGCGTCCTCCAATTTCTTGACCACATCGGCTGGCATCCCCTTGGGGCCGAAGAAGCCCAGGACTTCATTTCCCCGCAAGTCCCATTTGAACCCATAATCCATCAAGCTGGGAACCTGGGGGAAGGCCGCCATGTGCTTGGCGGTCATGAGCACCAGCAATCTCAACTTTCCCGCTTTGACATGGGGCACGAAAGCCGAAGAGCAGCCAGCCACGGGCACATGCCCACCCAGAAGGGCCGTGATGTTTGGCTGATCCCCTTTGAAAGGAACGTGGACCCAGTTGAGCTCCCATTGCTTAGCCAGGGCCTCCATGTATACGTGGACGAGGCCACCGATCCCGAAGCTTCCATATTTCACTTTTCCAGGATTCTTCTTAACGTATTCGATCAGCTCATCGAAGGTTTTCCAGGGGGCATCGGCCCGAACCACGATCCCGTAAGGCTGAATCGCCGTTCCGGCGATGTAAGTGAAGTCCGTCAAGGGGTTGTATTCCACCTTCTGCACATAGGGAGCAAAGAGGATGGGCGAAGTGGAACCCGAACCGATGGTGTACCCGTCGGGTTTGGACTTGGCCACGAAGGTCAGGCCCAGGGACCCGGCAGCGCCGGGCTTATTGACCACGACGAAAGGCTGCCCGAGAACTTCGGCCATCTTCGGCGCCAGAGAACGGGCCCGCAAGTCTTCCGAAGCTCCCGCTGACCATCCCACAACCACCTGAATAGGCTTGCTGGGGAAACTGTCCGCCAGGGACTTGGAGGCCAAGGGAGCGAGCAGCAACAAGGTCAGAAGGACCCCAAAAATCTTGGAAGCAGCACGCATCGTTTCTCCTCCTTTCTATCAAAGAAAATATTTCATCTTTTTCGGCTACTGTTAATTTATCATGTAGCCAAGGGGTTATCAAGTCTTTCAGCCGCATGGTTACGCACCCGTCTGCTCCCGGCAAGCGAAGGAGGCGAGGACGTTTTCTCAATCGCCATCCATACCTACAGGGCCTGGTGAATCAGATCAATCAAGTGCAGCGCCTCAAGGTTTTTCGCTCCGGAAGACTTTACAGCCACCATGAGCTGCAGCAGACAGGTGGGGCAAGTGGTTACAATGCTCTCCACTTTAAGATCACGCAGGCCATCGACTTTGCGCAGCGCCGCGGACTGGGCGAGCTTCCAGTTGGTAGCCCGCACCATTCCCCCTCCGCCGCAGCAGCGATCGGCGTCCTCCATCTCACGCATCTCTACTGCCGGGAGCCTGCGGAGAATCTCCCTCGGGGCCTCATAGATCCCCTGTCCCCGGCCCAGGTGGCAGGGGTCGTGAAAGGTGACTTTCAGGCCTAAGGGCTTCATCTTTTCGGGCTCGGTCAGCAAGAGTTCGAGGAGAAATTCCGTCAGGTCATGGACCTGGAACAAGGGTGCCCTCTTTTCCTTCCGGGCAAAAAGCCCGGGCCAATCCTTCTTCATCACCATGGCACAGCCCGGGCAAAGGGACACCACCCGCCGGATTCCCCTTTTTTCAAAGGCCAGGACATTTCTTTCTACCAGATTTTGGGCCTCTTCCTTTTGGCCCAGCTGCATCCAGGGAAGGCCGCAGCAGACTTGTTCCCCGGGAATCTCCACATTCTTCTTGCCCTTTTTTTGCAGCATATCCAGGAGCCGCAGGCCCACTCTTTGGAGCCGGGGGTCGGCATTGATCGTGCACCCGATGAACAGCCCAAGCTTTTCTTCGGCGCCCTTCTCCACCGCACCGGCAGCCCCGTGTTTTTCCAGGAAGGTTTTCGCGCCCGGCCCTACCGTCATGAAAGGGCGGCCGCTTGCCCGGAGATTCTCAGCCACTTCCCCAACGGCCGGCGGCATTATCTTCCTGTAGACGGCCAGCGCCCTCAGACGTTCCAGGACAGAGGCTTCGATGGCGATATGCTGCGGGCAGACCTCCTGGCACTTCGCGCATGCGAAGCAATTGAAAAGCCCGGCCGAATAGGCCAGGGAGGTCCGGTCCAAGGCATCCCGCGGGTCTAGGGCATACCGCGCCAGATCAACAAATACCGAAGGGCCGCTGAAGGCATAGCGGTTCAAGGAGAAAGAGGGGCAACTGGAATGGCAGGCCAAGCAGCCGCTGCACCGGCTAACCTCCCGGAAAGTAGCGAAACGCTGGGGCTCCAGGACCTCGGGCAGATGGATGCGCTGCGGATCGCGTTGCAGGAAGGGTTGGACCTGCTTGATTCTCTGGTCGATCTCCTTCCGCTCTATCACCAGGTCCTTTACGATGGGAAAATTATCCAGGGGCTCCAGGGTCATAGTCGGCTCGGCAAGGGTCTGGCAGGCCAGCCTGGGTTTCCCGTTCATCTTGAGGGCACACAATCCGCAACGCCCGTACCGGCAGCCATGCTCGAAGGCCAGACTTCCGTCCAGGTTTTCATAGATGAACTGCAAGATGTCCAGCACCACCATCCCCTTTTGCCAGGGCACCTGAAAGGCATCGTAGCGCGGCATGGGGTCCTGGGAGGGGTCATAACGAAAGACGCGGACTTGTGCTCGGGCCGCTAAATCTTCATTGGGGTTGGATTTCATGCAGGTCTACCTCGGCAGTGGTGAGTTGACATCCGCCGTCCGCTTTTCGGATCACCACGTGCTTCAACCACTGCGCATTGTCCGGGGAGGGGTAATCTTCGCGGAAATGGGCCCCCCGCGTCTCCTTGCGCATCTGGGCAGAGCGAATGACCAGCTCGGCAAAAGTCAGCAGATTTTCCATCTCCAGGACCTCAAAGAGCTCACGGTTGAACCTTTTAGAGCGCGTGGTCAACCTCAGGCAGGGAAGGGCCTCCTCGCGCAGGCGGCGCACCTCGTCCAGGGCCTCGGTCAACCCTTTCTCACTGCGCCGGAAGCTTACTTTGTCCCACATAAAGGTCTGGAGGGTTTCTTTTAAGGCGGCCAGGCGCAAGGGGCGAGTGGGTGCCCTTTCCGCTATCTTTTCCACCTTGCGACAAAGGGCAGCAATCTCCGCGGGATCGATACCCAAGAAACAGGCGCCCGAAGCATGAGCCGCTGCTGACCTGCCAGCGATGGCCCCGGAGACAACGATGTCTGCCAGGCTGTTCTGGGAGAGGCGATTTGCGCCGTGGACGCCCGCAGCCACTTCGCCGACGGCAAAAAGACCCGGCACTCGGCTTTGCCAGTTTTCATCGACCCGGATGCCGCCCATCACGAAATGGAAGGTGGGAGCCACCTCGATGGGCTCCTTCTCCAGGTCTACTCCCAGCTGCTGGCAAAGGCTGTGAATCATGGGCAACTTCTCTTTGACGAACCCCGGCGGGTTCTGCGTCAAGTCCAGGTAAACGCCCCCGCGGTCCGTTCCCCTGCCCTCCTGGATCTCCTGGAAGCAGGCCTGGGAGACGATGTCCCGCGTGGAGGACTCCAGCCTCTGCGGGTCATATCTTTTCAAGAACTGCTCGCCCGTCTTATTCAGGAGGCGGCTGTAATAAAGCGTGCCCACGATGATTCCGCGCAGCGCTTTCGGCCAGGCCAGGCCTATGAAGAACTGCAGGAATTCCATGTCCATAAGGTCGGCCCCGGCCTCCCATCCCAGGCAGACTCCGTCGCCGGTGTTCTTTACATCCTGGGTGAAGTAAGGATAGAGCTGGCTCGCGCCGCCCGTGGCCAGGACGATGGATTTTGCCCGGTAAAGGGTAAAGTCTCCCGTGTAAACTCCCAGGCTGATGGCGCCACAGACCTGCCCGTCTTCTGTAAAAATCCTAAGGACCATCTGGTTCTCTAAGATACGGACATTCCGCCTGAGCAGTTCCCCTTTCAGTACTTTGAGAAGTTCATGGCCTGGGCGATCCTCCAGGTACGGGGAACGGGGAAAAGAATGTCCCCCTCCCTGGCGCAGAAGATACTGCTTTCCGTCGGGGCTTCTCTCCCAGAAAGCTCCCAGCTCTTCAAGTTCCAGAACTCTCTTGGGAGCCTCCTCCACCATGATCCTGACCAGTTTCTGCTCGTTGAGGAAGGCCCCTCCCTTGAGAGTATCCAGGAAATGAAGGTCCTGGGAGTCCTGGGGATGCTGCCAGGGACCCACGGCGGCAATCGCTCCCGGGGCCAGGGGGGTAGAGCCGCTCTTGCCCAAAAAACCCTTCAGCACCAAGGTGACAGTCTGGCCTACCTTTGAGGCCTCATAGGCTGCGTAGGCACCGGCCCCGCCGCCGCCGATCACCAGGACATCTGTCTCGATGACCTCCAAGGTTTGTTCTCTCCCATGGCAGGATTTTTCATGAGGTTATAGGGGTGCGTTAATCGAAGTTTCCCAGGCGAATGGGCCCTTCGCCGTCCATGCTGATCGCCTCGCTGGGGCAGAGGGCTGCGCAGGCTCCGCAGCCGTCACAGGCATTCTGGTCAATCCTGGCCTGGCCTTCGTCGGTGTAGGTGATCGCATCGTAGAAGCACCAATCCTGGCACATCCGGCAGGCCGTGCATTTATCGCCATCCACTTCAGACCAGATGGCGCCTTTGGGGAGTCTGATCAGCTGGTCGAAGAGCTTGATGCCGTGGCGCAACGTGCGGCCCCGCAGTTCCTCCACGGATTTGAAGCCGTGCGTATCGAGGTAATTCTCCAGCCCGGAGAGGAAATCCTTGATGATCCCCAACCCTTTGCGGCCATGGGTGACCGCCGTACAGGTCTGGACCGTGCTGGCCCCGCACATGATGGCCTTGACGACGTCGGGCCATTCCCAGAGGCCGCTGGTGGCCGAGACCGGAAGCCCGTATTCACCGGCTACCTTGGCCACCCATTTCAGCATGATGGGACGCATCCAGGGACCGCCCACGCCGTTGAAGCCCCCAGCAAGCAGGGGAATGCCCGTCTCCAGGTCAACCTCCAGGGAGGGCGTTCGATTGATGACCGTGAACCCTTTCACCCCGGCCTCTTTGGCCACTCCCGCCGTGATCAGGGGATTTACGCCCTCGGAGGTGAGCTTGGCAAAAACGGGGATTTTCACCGACTCTACCACGATGCGGACCCTTTCCATGACGCCTTCAACATCCGCGCCCATCTCCGCCCCCTGCACCTTGAGGCCGGTTAAGTTTGGGCATCCGAAGTTCATCTCCATCATGTCGCAGCCCACATCCTCCATCATCATGGAAAGCTCTTTCCAGGACTGCAGAGAAGTGCCCACCACGCTGCCAATCAAAACCGCTCCGTAATCCTGGGCGTACACCTTAGCCTTTTTGAGCTCCTTCATCCATTCCTTAGGGGTGTAGGTGGCGGCGAATTCGCTGGAGTAGTTGGAGAAGCAATAGGGGTAGGCTTTCTTATGCAAAATGGTAAACCGGGGGCGGACGTACTTTTGCTGCGCTTCCAGGTCGGTCACGGATTTGGCCACGACTCCCCCGGCGCCGGCCTCAAAGCACTTGCGCATATATTCGGCATTCTTGGTGGGGGTGGCCGATGCTAAAAGAACGGGGTTCTTAAACTTGATGCCACAAACGTTCACTTCCAGCTTGCTCATTTTCTTCTTTCCTCCTCTTGTCGCTCCCTTCCTCGACCTTCCCTTTCTCCCTTTTGATTTAATAGGACACAGATTTTCGCAGATAATAAAAGATAATTATTTTCAGTTCATCTCCAAATTAGTTGGCCAAATTTTTGCTGAAAGCTTGCCAAGGGCCCACTTTCCTTCCGGGCCCCTGAAATCACAGGACATTTTAAATATACCAGCTCTTTGCCCTTCAACTAATTTGGAGATGATCCTTATTTTCTTTTTCGTTTATCCTGACAATATGTATTCACCGGTGTTCCAAAAGCAATTTCCTATACTATCGAATTAGCTTCGTAGGCTTTTTCATGGGGACAGTAGCCTGGCCAGCTTGGCTACAGAATCCAGCTTCTCCAGGTTTTCCACCGCAGCGATAATCTTTTCCACCTTGGACTGGGGCAGGGACATCCCAGCCAGAGAACGAAACTTTTCCAGAAGTTCCTCCCTGGTAAAGGGGTTCTGGGGCGAACCTTTGGGCAGCGCCACTTTCTGCTGGAATTCTTTCCCGGCTTTGGTTCTTATGGTTACCTTGGCGCTCTGGAAAAAATCGCCGGCGCCGGAGTATCCCAGGGAGGCGAATTCCGGGTCTGGAGAACCCTTCACCCTCTTGGCCAACGCTGCGATCTTGGGGTCGCTTAATTTCTTAGGGGTCAACTGCCCGAGGCTGACTTGCCCGTCGATCGCGGCCACGGCCAGGGCAAAAGGTAGACAGAACTGGGCGTCCGTGAAGGTCTTCGGCTCCTGCACCCGGCCGCAAAGATCCAGGGTGATGGGGAAGGTCTGCGCTTCGATCGCCTCGATCTCCTCGGGTCCAAGGCCGTGGGCCTTGGTTAGCTCGATGACCGCGTCGATAGCCGCATGCATGGCCCCACAGGTGACATAGCGCACAAACCTCTGCTGGGTGATATGGTACTTCTGTCCCAGATCCTGGGTTAGCTTCTGCAAATCGAACTGATTGGCCATGGCCCGGCAGAATCCTTCCGCGCCCTCAAAGATGGCTTCCGGCCCCGTGAATCCCTTCTTGGCCAGCATCGCCGCCAGGAGGCCGTTGTAGGCCGCTTTTCCGGCGTGCAAAGGCCTGGAGAAAGTCTCCAGGGAGATGGTCAAGCCAGCGGCCTGGGTTCCGGCAATGCCCAAGGCGCGGGCCATCTGTTCCTCCTTCAGCCTTAGAAGCTTTCCCGCAGCGGCGACCGCCCCGAAGGTTCCACAGGTGCCCGTGGTATGAAAGCCCCGCTCCCCCATGTGCGAAGGGTTCACCGCCATAGCTACCCGTACCTCCACATCAAAACCGAGGAGAACCGCGGTCAGAAAATCCCTGCCCCCCAACCTTTTCTGTTCGGCAATGGCCAAAGCAGCCGGGATCATGGGGGGTTGCGGATGAACCATGGAGCCCTGCGGCGAGGATTGATCGAGCTTCACAGCGTAGGAGATCGTGCCGTTCAGCAAAGCCGCCTGCAAGCAGGAAGTCTTAAAGCGGTGGCCGATTACGGTGCACACCGGCTTTCCCCCCGATTCCCGCACCACGTCGAGTAAGACCCGGACAAATTTCTGCTGGGCCCCGGAGAGGGCGGCTCCCATCCAGTCCAAGATGCACATCTTGGTCTGCTCGATGATCTCCGGCGGCAAATCCGCATATTTCACTTGCCCGATGTACCGGGCCAACGCTCTGGCAATAGTGGTCATTTTGCCGTCCTTTTTCCCAGAACCCTGAAAGAATAAATCTGAAATTTATCGATCAATGGCTTTCTGCACCATGATCTTTCTCAGGTCTCAGAAGGAACCTTCCAGCAGGACCCCGAAGCCCTTTATCTTCTCCCTGACTCCCAACATTTTCAGGGCCATAGCTAACGTCGCCTGATTGCTGGTCACTACTGGCTTGCCCGCATTCTTCTCCAGGGCCTCGATAATCTCCACTGTCCGGAAATTGGTGCAGCTGATAAAGAGGCCATCGGCATCTTTCGTATCCACCTCCATAGCTAACTTGTAAGCCACGGAAGGTTCGAGCAGGCCGATCAAGGATACGGGTTTCGCGGCCAGGGGGTAGGACTTCCTGGGAGTAGAGTATCCCAGGCCCATGATGGCGGCGACCTGGATGCCGTGCGCCTCGATAAACTCTTTTTCTCTTTCGTTTACTGCCTCGGTGTAGGGCGTAGCCACGGCCACCTTCTTTACCTGCAACAGTCTCAAGGCCTCAATCACGGCCGTGGAGGTGGTGAGAGCGGGCGTCTGCGTGAGCCGTTTGATTTTTTTCATCATCTCCTGATCATAACCCAGACCCTTGATAAAGCTCCCCGAGGTGCAGCCCACGACGATAACGTCTGGGTTTACCGCCGTAATCACGGAGGCGGCCCGGTAAACCTCCCTTTCCATCTGCATGAGGGCCGTAGGGGAAGTTTCCTTGAGAACCATGCGGGCCGCATGAGCGCTAACCCCGTGTGGGATCAGGCGGTTGAATTCTGGCTCCATAGTGGTGTTGCGCGAGGGGACCAGCAAGCCGATCCTTCCTTTCCATCCGTACATAGCTATCTCCTTTTTTGTCTCCTACACTCAGGGCCGCAACGAACCGGGATTGGCCATCACTTGGGATGGATCCATTCAGTCCGGGCTTTTCATCCCCACGGCGGCCGGACGCGGTTTCTTGAACCAAGGCAGGAGCGGAATCATCAGCAAAGCAATTGCCACCCAGAGGAAACTGGCGGCGATCGGCCGGTTGAAGAAAATGAGAAAACTGCCGTCGGAAAGCATCAGGGACTGCCTGAGGGCATTTTCGAAGAGGTTCCCCAGGACCAATGCCAGGACGAGCGGCGCCCCCTCGTAGTCTGTCTTCTTCATCAAATAGCCGATGATCCCGAAGACGATCATAATCAGGATGTCGAACACAGCAAAGCTGATGCTGTAGGCGCCGATGAGACAGAAGAGGAGGATGAGCGGGAAGAACAACCCATAGGGGACTTTGAGGACCTGCACCCACAGGGGAATCAAAGGCAGGTTGAGAATCAGCAGCATGCCGTTGCCCAGGTACATGCTGGCGATGACCCCCCAGAAAACGTCCGGGTGCTCGTTGATCAGGTTAGGGCCGGGCTGCAAGCCGTGGATCATCATGGCCCCGAGGAGAATCGCCATCACCACATTGGCCGGAATCCCCAGTGTCAACAGGGGTATGAAAGCTCCGCCAGTGGCCGAATTATTGGCGGCCTCGGGTGCCGCCACCCCCTCGATCATCCCGGTTCCGAAATTTTCCGGATGTTTAGATACCCGCTTTTCTACAGCGTACGCCACGAAGGAGGCCAGGATCGCTCCGCCTCCGGGCAGGATCCCCAGGAAAAATCCGATAAAGGAACCCCGGAGAATGGGCCTGAAGCAAAGGCGCCAATCCTCTTTCGTGGGCATAAACCCAGATAGCTTGCTTTTCAGAATTTCTTTGCTGATGGTCTTCTCCAGGTTCAGCAAGACCTCGGAGATTCCGAACAAGCCCATGACCACGGGCACCAGTCCAATGCCGTCCATTAGCTCCGCCCGGTCAAAGCTGAAACGGGCCACTCCGGATACGGCATCCAGGCCCACCGTGGAAAGGAACATGCCGAAAGCGGCCATCATCAATGCCTTCAGCATGGAGCCTTTGACCAGGAAAGTCAAAACCGTGAGCCCCAGGATCATCAGGGTGGTATATTCCGGAGGTCCAAACTTGAGGGCCATATCCGCCAGGGGCGGAGCCAGAAGCATGAGGCCAATGATCGAGGCCGTCCCCGCGATAAAAGACCCGAAGGCCGCAATGCCCAGGGCCGGGCCGGCGCGCCCTTTCTTGGCCATCTCGTAGCCGTCCAGACACGTCACGACCGACGCCGCCTCTCCCGGTATGTTCACCAGGACAGAGGTCGTGGAACCTCCGTACATCGCTCCGTAATAGATGCCCGATAGCAAAATCAGGGCCCCCACCGGGGTAATGTGAAAGCTCGCCGGGAGAAGCAAGGATATGGCTGCCGCCGGTCCGAGCCCGGGCAGGACCCCGACCAGCGTTCCGATCAGACAGCCCATGAGGGCCAGGAAGAGATTGGCCGGTTGTAAGCAGACCTGAAAGCCTAAGGCCAGATAGTGGAGAAAGTCCATGGGACAGATCAATAAAAAAGCCCGGGCCAGAAGCCCTTGGGCATGGGCACCTTCAGCCACAATTCAAAAACGGCATAGGAGGTCAAAGTCGCCAGCACGGCTTCCGTAAGGGCCGTCCACCCTTTCGTCTGTTCGACGAGCTTGAGCAGGGCGAGCATGGTAATGAAAGTGATCGCCAGAAAACCCAGGCTTTCGATCAGGAGGGCATAGGCGCAGAGGACGACGAGCACCGCTACCAGCTTGGGCCAGCGAGAAGGGAGGAAAGAAACCTTCTCTTTCGCCCGGGCCTCTTTTCTGCTCTTCAGGGTGGCCTGAATGTAGATCGTCGCTGAGAAGACGGCCATGATGATACCGCACCATAGGGGAAGGAAAGCAGGACCGGGGCGGGACCAAGTGCCGAAGGAATAGGTGGATGACCCGGCGATGATGGCCAGGGAAACAATCAGCCACGCCAGACTGCTTGCTTTTTCAAAGTGATTCATCAGAAAGCACCCTAAGGGCCGGAATCGATTTTCAGCCCGCAGCAACCGCTTCCCTCCCCGGGCTGAATTTAAGACACTCCAGCTATTTTGCCAGCTGCCATTCCAGCCCCAGGAAGGCGACGCGGTCCCCAGTATGAACGATGGGGTTCACCCGCGCCAGGATGATAAAGGTCTGCTCTTGGGCCACGATCGTCTCCACTTCCGAGAAGAGGTCGATGACCCGGGCGATCTTCTGTCCTTTGGGGACGATGTCACCGGGCTTGGCGTCCATGAGCAGGAAGCCGCCTTGATTGCAATACAGGAACCGCCGTTTGGTGATGATGATCTGTTTTTCCTGGACCTCCATCTCCCCTGGGAGCATCTTTAGATATTTTAGGACATTCTTAATCCCGCGCTCGGCGATGGCAATATTCTCCTCCTCGAACTTTCCGCCGGAACCCACTTCAGCCATGAACGCGGGAATGCCCTGGAGGGCACAGCATACGTCCAGGGCTCCGGCCATGCTTCCCGGCAATTCCCCCTTGGCCGAAGACATATGCACGCGACAGTTCGCGTAGGTCCCGAAAGCCCGGGCCAGTTTCTCCATCTCCTCGTTGATCCCCGGCTGCACCCCGGGAACAACCTTGAACACCGTGTAGGGGTTGGCCGTAAAGGGGGTGGCCGCAGTGTGAAAATTGATGAGGTAGTTGGCTTTCTCCTTGATTTCCCGGAAGAGGTGGTAAGCCAGCCGCTGGGATAGCAGGCCTTCCGGGTCGCCGGGGAATTGCTGATCCATGTCGAGAAAATCGTAAGGGTTCACTTTCTGGCGCCATTGCGTGGCCACGGGGTTGCAAAGGGGGGTAGCAATCAAGGTGCCCTTAAGCTTCTGGGGGTCCAGGGCCGCGGCCAGCTGCCGCACCGCCATAAACACGTTGATTTCATCGCCGTGTACGGCCCCGTTAACCCACAGCGCGGGCCCATCCTCCCGGCCATGCACGATCAACACGGGGATGACGATTTGTGAGTGGACAGAGAGTTCCCCTACCTTCAAGAAGCCTTGCCCTTTCGCCCCTCTTTCCGCTGAAGCCGAACCAACCTTCACCATCTCTTTCTCCTCTGGAGTTTTTCAGGCCGTAAATGCCCGGCCTAAATCCAGGCCCAACTGCAGGGCCTTCAGGTTTAAGTCTACGAAACGACTGGAGACGTTGTCCTTGATTGCTGCCCGGAGCGAGTCTTCGGAGACCAGTTGGCCGATGGCGTTGGCCGCAGCCAGGAGGACGATGTTCGCGGCCACCTCGCTGTTCAATTCCTGGACCGCTTTCTCTGTCGCGGGGATGCTGAAATGTTTGGCCGAAGATGCTGCCCCGGGTTTGACCAGGGTACCGTCGAAGACGACAATACCCCCTTCCGCAACTAAGGGAAGGCTTTCCTGGTAGGCTTCCTGCAGCATGGCCACCAGGAGGTCGATTTGCGTAACCAGGGGAAAATCGATGAAGGTATCGGAAAGAACCAAGTCGGACTTGGAGATGCCCCCCCGCACCTGGGAGCCATATCCCGAGGACAGCCCTACCGATTTCTTCTCCCGGAGGGCAGCTTGGGCCAAAATTGACCCCGCGATGACAATGCCCTGTCCACCCAGGCCGCATAATCTGATCTGTCGCCTCATTCCTTCCCTCCGGTTTCTACAAAGGCCCCTCTCAGGCGGGGCCGTAGCCCGACCAGGTCCTTTGCAAATCGGCGCAGAATTCTCCCAACACGTATTTCCCCCGCAGGGCTTCAGATGAAAGCGTGCTCACTTTCTCGAGGGAGATCGAATTTTTCTGAAGTTCCTTGAGCATTTCGGCCGGCGTTCCCAGGTTGTTTCTCCGGCCGAATTGCACCGGGCAGATGGAGAGCACATCGACGAAGGCAAAACCTTTGTGTAGGAGGGCCTTCTGGAGGGTCTTGATCAATGGCTGGGGCTGGGCGACGGAACAGCGGGCCACGTAGGACCCGCCAGCCCCTTTCACCAAAGCGCACAGGTCAAAAGGTGGCTCCTCATTCCCCTGCGGGGTCGTAGCGGTAACGGCCCCCAAGGGTGTAGTGGAGGCCAGTTGCCCTCCGGTGGTCCCGTACACGGAATTGTTGGCGCAAATCACCGTGAAGTTAATATTCCTCCGCGCAGCATGGATGAGATGATTTCCCCCGATGGAAACCAGGTCGCCGTCTCCGCTGATGACCAGGATGTTGAGCCGGGGGTTGGCTACCTTAATCCCCGTGGCGAAAGCCAGCGGACGGCCATGGGTAACGTGAAAGGTGTCGGCTTTTATGTACATGTTGGTGATGTTCCCAGCACACCCGATGCCGGCCACCAGAACAAGGTCCTTCAAAGGCAGTTCCAGTTCACTGAGCGCTCGGATCACGGCCCCCTGAATGATACCGTGGCCACAGCCCGGGCAGAGACGATGGGGGTATCTCTCCGGGCGCATGTAGGGGAAAAATTTCTTGTTCATCAGAGCAACCTTTTCATGGCGCTGAAGATCTTTTGGGGAAAGATCGGCTCGCCATCGATCTGATTCACCCTCTCCACCCGCGCCGAGCCAGCCGCCCGCTCCACTTCCCGCACCACCTGGCCCAGGTTCATCTCCGGCACCAGGAGTTTGCCGCATCGCTGACTGATTTCTCTGACCGCCTTCTCGGGGAAGGGCCAGAGGGTTTTCAGGCGCAGCAGGCCGACCCTTTTCCCCTCCTGCCGCAGCTCCTGCGCGGCGCGCAGAGCCGAGCGAGCCACGAACCCATAGGCGATGATGGCCGCTTCCGCCTCGTCCAGCAAATGCCCCTCCACGTCCCAGATCTCATCGACATGGTTGAGAATCTTCTTCGACAGGCGGCTGACCAGTCGGGTATTTGCGGGCCCGTCCCCCACTTTCTTGAACCCGAAGCCATCATGGGTCGACCCGGAAACGATTAAATTTTCCCCATCCCCCAAAGAAGGCATGGGCGGGACGCCGTCATCTTCCGGGGTATCGAAGGGCGGCTGGCCCGGGGCTTTCTCGCGGTCAAAGACCCGGAGCTCTTCTTTCACCTCCAGGGTTTCCCATAGGTGTCCTACCGTGGCATCGCCCAAAAGCATGACGGGAACTCTGAACCTCTCCGCCAGGTTGAAGGCCCGCACGGTCAAATCATACATCTCCTGCACAGACCAGGGCGAAAGCGCAATAATCTCGCAGTCGCCGTGCGATCCCCACTTGGCCTGCATGACGTCGCCCGACGCAACGCGGGTCGCCTGGCCCGTTCCCGGCCCTACACGCTGGATATTGGCGATGACGCAGGGCGTCTCTGTGGCCACGGCATAGCCGATGTTTTCCATCATCAGGCTGAATCCTGGCCCGGAAGTGGCGGTCATGGCTTTGGACCCCGCCCAGGAGGCGCCGATCACGGCGGCGATCGAAGCCAGTTCATCTTCCATCTGAATGAATTTCCCCCGGACTTGCGGAAAGCGCTGCACGATCCGCAGCATGATCTCGGAGGCCGGGGTAATGGGATATCCGGCAAAAAAGCGGCAACCCGCGGCAATAGCTCCCTCGGCCACGGCTTCATCGCCTTGCAGGAAGTAAAACCCCGGGCTCAGATTGCTCTTGACCGTTCTATATCCCATGCCGCTCTCCCCGCGCAGCTACTCTTTAAGGACGGCAATGGCCAAATCTGGACAAAGCAGCTCGCAATGCATACATCCGGTGCAATCTGCTAAGTTGCTGATTTCCACGGGACGTGTTCCTTTGCGGGAGACTTTATCACTCTGGACATAGACCTTTTTGGGACACATCTCGATGCATATGTAGCAACTCTTGCACCAATCCTGATTGATTTCGATCCGGTACAATCCCACCTCCTGTTACATACCCACCATTTTTCTAAATTCCCTCAAGGCTACTTCATGGGGGACGGGCTCCAATTTTCCGGCTTTGGCCTGGCGCACTTTATCTAAGGCCCTATTGATGGCCAGCTTGGTGGGGTTAATCTTTTCCTTGGCAGCCGCCTCCAGAATCTCACGCGTATTCCCTCCAATCACCTTCTCGATGGCAATAAATGCCTGATCGGCATTCAGACCCGATCGGCGAGAAAGACCAGCCGTGCTTCCTCCACTATTGGAGATAAAGTCAGGAACCACCACCACCCCTTTCTTGTGTAGAATTCCCAGGGCTTTTTCGGAGATGGGCATATTGGCGCCACTGGTGATAACCTTGGCTTTCACCTTAGCTGCATTTTTTTCATGAATCACCAGGGGACGGCCTCCAGGAGAGAGGATCTCCACAGGAAGATAGAACAGTTCTTCTTTTTCGATCTTTTTGGCATCCGTATATTTAAGAATACAATCATCCCCAAAACTCTTTCGGAGATCGAAAAGCTTATCCATGTCCAGACCTTTCTTGTTATAGATGGCCCCCTTAATCGTGGAGAGGGCTACAATCTTCGCCCGTTCCTTTACGAAATAACGGGCTGCTCCACCGCCAACTTTGCCAAAGCCCTCGATGGCCACTTTCGCTCCAGAAATATTTATTCCAGAAAATTTGCATGCTTCCTTGGCGGAAACCACAACTCCATAGCCTGTAAAATGATTTTCCAGAGGCTCTCCGTCCCTGAGCTGCTGGGAGTAATCTGCTTGGGAAGGCAGGGCGTAGCCAGCTTCCTCCCGGAATATCTTGACATCCGCATCGTGAACTCCCATGTCGGACCCATAGAGAACTATATTTGCCTTGTACAGTGGTTTCATGGCTTTTCCGAAAGCCCGAAAAATCGCCTCTCTCCTGGGACTCGACACGTTAGGGTCCTCCCATATTCCCGCCTTGGCACCGCCTACGGGTACCCCCATCGTTGCCTTCTTGTAAGTCATCATCCTGGCTAACAAGAAGATTTCATGGGTGGTAATGTCGGGTAGCATGCGGGTTCCTCCCGTAGCCATCCCCAAAGCCAGACTGTCTACCACCATCACTCCTCGAATCTTTACTTCAGGGTCATACCAGTGAACGATGAGTTCCGGACCGATGTCATCCGTCGGTACGTTCTCAACAATCTTCATCTCGATCTTGGCCATTGGCAGCCTCCTTGAATTTTGATAGAATTCATCGGCAATTTTCCACCCGCGCGCAAAGAAGAAATTTTTTCATCTTTATAAAAAAGTGGAGATATGATATTCACGATTTCTATCCAGTGTCAAGGCTCTTTTGGGTCTGGCTCACGGCGGGGGGCAATTCCCTTTCGGAGCCTTAACCCTCTTTGGCTTTTCTCTGGCGAAAAAATACATGCTCCA
>CAYQWO010000014.1:10473-20721 GCA_964421095.1 uncultured Syntrophaceae bacterium | reverse complement strand
GAATGGAGATCCTTCCGGGGAGATGACTTCCCCATAAGGAAGGCTCAGGCTGGCTCAGAGAACGGGAAATAGCGACGAAATAAGGAGGAGAAGATATGAAGACCAAGATAGCCAAAACAGTTTTATTCAGTAGTGTCATCCTTTTAGCTCTAATGCTGTCTTCCCTTGGGGATGTTTCGTTTGCGCAAGCAAAAAAAGCCTTGCCGCCGATTAAAATAGGCATTGTTCAGTCGCTATCCGGAATGGTATCAGATTACGCTCTGGAAGATCTGGAGGGCTTTAGAGTTAAGATAGGCGAGATTAACGATAGGGGCGGCGTCATGACGAAAGAGGGGAGAAGAAAGATTGACCTGCTCGTCAGGGACGATATGCTGAAGCCTGACGTGGCCGTCAAGAACGCCAAGGAATTGATCCTGGAGAGGAAGTGTGACTTTCTTGTCGGCTGTATTAGCAGCGGCGTTCTCCTCGCAGTATCCGAGTGGTGCAGGGAGAATAAGGTCCTCCTTTGGGCTTGGGATGCCCGGACCCACCACGCCACCCAAAGCCGAGGGCACCGCTACTTCTTTAGGAGTGCGGGAGATACCTGGATGAACGGACATGCCGCTGCCAGCTTTTGGAAAGATCAACCATACACGAAATGGGGGTTCATCAACCAGGATTACGCCTACGGACGCTCCCAGTATGAGTCCTTCACGATTGCTATGAAAAAGGCGAAACCTGGCTTCACAATCGTGACGGAGCAGTGGCCCAAGCTAGGCTCTACTGACTTTACCCCATTCATCACCGCCCTTATGGCTGCCGCGCCTGAGGCGCTCTATACAACCTTGTGGGGAACCGATGCCATGACTTTCATCAAGCAGGCCAAGGGCTACGGGCTTTTTGACAAGATAAAAGTTTGTGGTCTCTTCTGGGGCATGCCGCTTCTCAGACCCATGGGGCAGGAGATGGTAGAGGGGGTATACTGCATGACGGAGTGGCCCTTCGTCTATCCAGGAAGCCCAGAAAATAAGGCCTTTATGGATGCCTATAGGAACCGCACGGGTCAATTTCCTTCTGACTATTCGGTTTTAGGATACAATGCGGCCACTTTCGTGGTTGCCGGGATCGAGAAGGCCAAGACTGTGGAGACCGAGGCTCTGATCAACGCCCTCGAAGGTATTTCCATCAAGACCATCGCTCCAGCGAAAACGATCACCATCCGGAAATGCGACCATCAGGCCGACTACGGTATAGTCATGGGGATAAGCAAAAAGAGCCCGGATTGGCCATGGTTCGTCCTGGAAAACACGGTGGTCATCCCCGGGGGACCGACGATGCGCCCTTGCGAAGAGATTATGGCGGAGCGAGCGGCTGCCAAGAAATAATGTAAAAGAAGAATTGCATTGAGGCCAAGGTTTGGCGTGGTGGAGGGGGATAGCTTCACCACGCCCCTCTGGGGGGAAAGTTTATGACAGGAGGGGTGTTAATGTTCCAGTTCATGAGCGGGTTGACCACCGCCATGATCTATTTTCTCATCGCCGCCGGTCTCACCCTCATTCTCGGTGTCCTTAAAATAATGAATTTTGCGCAGGGCGGCATCTATATGCTCGGAGCCTACACGACTTATACCTTCATGAAGCAATTTGGGGGCACGAATCTGGGCTTTTGGTTGACCTTAATCATCGCTCCGACTGCGGTCGCGGCCTTTTTTACCCTACTGGAAGTCCTTCTTATGCGGCGGTTCTACGAAAAAGTTGCCCTCTACATGTTGTTACTCACGTATGGGATATTGATTGCTACTTACGATATGGCCAGGATGATATGGGGCTGGATCATTAAAACTGCCCCTATGCCCCCTATGTTTTACCGCTCAGTGGAGATCCTCGGCCGCCCCTTCCCCCTGTATAATGTGTTCCTGATAATTATGGGCTTCTTCATGTTTTTCCTAATCTGGTTTTTAATCCGCAGGACGACCTGGGGAAAGATGATGAGAGCCGCGGCCGATGACCGGGAGATGACTGCGGCTCTGGGATTAAATGTCCCTTTCATATTTAGCAGTGTATTTGGGCTGGGAGCTTGGATCGCCGCCATGGGTGGAGCTCTGGTGGCGCCCATGGCGGGGATGGCGGCGGATATGGGGATTGATGCCGGTATTATCGCTTTTATAGTGGTGGTCATCGCCGGGCTGGGCAGCCTTCCGGGCGCCTTGCTCGCGGCCTTCATCTGCGGGCAAGTGCAAGCCTTCGGGATCCTTATCCTACCCGAGTTAGCCATCGCCTTTATGTACCTGGTATTGGTCATCGTGCTCATCGTCCGTCCTTGGGGATTGTTCGGCAAACCCATATTGATAAAATAGGGTGATGGATGGCCCAGGAATGTAAGAGAAGGTTGACCCCCAGTACCTATTTCTTTATCGCCGTGGCCTTTTTTTCCGTCTTTCCCCTTTGGGCTCCGGTAATGTGGAATCACCTGGCGGCCGAGATATTCATCATCGCTCTGTTCGCCGTGAGTCTCAACATGATCCTGGGCCGGGGAGGGTTGCCCTCATTTGGTCATGGCTGCTTCTATTGTATTGGGGCATACACGATTGCCCTGTTAACGATGAAGCTTCGCCTCCCCTTCGGCATCGCGGTGATTGCTGCTCCCATAATGGCGGCCATTTTTGCGGCCATCATCGGTTATTTCTCCGTTCGCCTCACGGGAATTCACTTTGCTATCCTTACCCTGGGCTTCAGCCAGCTGGTCTGGGCTGTCGCCCATAAATGGTATGGTTTCACCAAGGGGGATGACGGCATCACCGGTATTCCTGTCCCCCAAGCCTTACAGGGGATAATCCCTTATTACTACTTTGTCTTTGTTATCTTGATCGTCTCCCTGATCCTCATCTGGATGATTCAGAATTCACCCTTTGGAAATGCCATTGTGGCTATCCGCGAGAACCGGGAGAGAGTCACTTTCAGCGGGCTTAAGGTTTGGCACCACCTATGGCTCAACTTCATCATCGCCGGCTTTTTTGCCGGGGCTGCCGGCTCGCTTCTGGCCCTCCTGAACCGGGCCGTATTTCCTGACTTTGGCTACTGGACAAAGTCAGCTGGGGTGGTGCTGATGTGTATCTTTGGGGGGGTGGGGGTCTTTATTGGACCGATCGTGGGAGCGGCGATTATAACCCTCTTGGAGCACTACATCTCCATATACACCTTCTACTGGCAGATGGTCCTGGGAGGTTTGATCATCATCCTGGTCATATTTTTACCGGGCGGGATATGCGGATTTGTCCAGGATCGGCTCAGGGCAAGGAGGGAATAGGGGAGGAACCCCATGCTTCTCAAAGTGGAGGACCTCAACAAGGCTTTTGGTGCCCTGAAGGCAGTGCATCATGTCAATTTTGAGGTTAATGAAGAAGAGCAGGTAGCCATCATTGGACCCAACGGAGCTGGCAAGACTACTTTCTTCAACCTGATAAGCGGCTATTTACCCGCCGATTCGGGAAAAGTGCTGTTTAATGGAGAAGACCTGACCAGACTACCCTCTGACCGCATAATAAGAAAGGGAATAGGAAGGTCCTTCCAGATCGTCAACATCTATCCTGAGACCACCGTCTTTGAAAGCATTCAGATGACTCTGATCGCTGCCCGAAGAAGGTCTTATGATCTTTTCTCGACGGCCAAGAAGTTGTTCCGGGAAGAGACGGAGAGGATTCTGCAGGCGGTGGGCCTTACCGAATTGACAGGGGTGGCCGGGGGCTCTCTATCCCATGGAGATAAGAAGAGACTGGAAATGGGCATGGTTCTGGCTCTCAAGCCGAAGCTTATACTTCTGGATGAACCAACGGCAGGCATGGCTCCAGAAGAGACAATGGCTACGATGGCCTTAGTCAAGGATCTGTGTGAGAAAGAACGCCTCACCATGATATTCACGGAGCACAATATGAGCGTGGTCTTTGACTGGGCCAAGAGGATCGCCGTAATGTATCAGGGTAGGATCATTGCCGACGGCAAGCCTGAAGAGATAAGAGAAAACCCGGAGGTGCGCAGAGTCTATCTGGGAGAGAGAAGATGATCCTGGAAATAAGTGACATCCACACCTTCTATGGGACGAGCCACGTCCTGTTCGGGATTTCCCTGAAGATGGAAGAAGGGGGAACGGTTTGCCTTTTGGGAAGGAATGGGGCGGGCAAAACGACTACCTTAAGGAGCATCATGGGCTTAACGCCCCCCCGCTCGGGGAGCATCAAGTTTAAGAACAAGGAAATCACAGGCAGATCGGCTTATGCCATAAGCCGCCAAGGTATCGGTTTTGTGCCTGAGGATAGGAGAATCTTTCCCAGCCTAACGGTGCGCGAGCAGCTGGAGGTGGCCAGAAAGGCAGGAGTCGGAAATTGGACGGTGGAGAAGGTCTATGAGCTTTTCCCCCACTTAAAAAAACTGCAGAAGCACATGGGAAACCAGCTCTCGGGAGGGGAGCAGCAAATGCTCACCATCGCCCGAACGCTGATGGGGAACCCCGAGCTTCTCCTGTTGGATGAGCCTTCCGAAGGCCTTGCCCCACTGGTGGTGGATGATTTGATGGAGCAGATGAAAAAGCTTAAGAAGGAGAAGATAACTCTACTCTTTTCCGAGATGGGGCTAGGGTTTGCCATTGAACTCAGCGACCGAGCCTATGTCATCGATAAAGGGCAGATCCAGTGGAGTGGGACTTGCAGCGAACTTAAGAAGGACGAGGAGCTAAAGAGAAAATATTTGGCCATATAGGATTGCTAAAACACAGGCAAATAGCCATCATCGCCAGTTTTCTTAAAGAAGAAAAAAAGATAGCGGTTTTGGTAGTCTGCAAAAGGAGAGGGCCGGATGAGCATCTACGATCGAAAACCCTGGCTGAAGAACTACCCGTCCTGGATTTTGCCAAATTATGAGGTTCCGCAAGAGAGCCTCGTCCAAATCCTTAAGCGGGTGGCCTCGCGGCAAGGTTCTGAACCAGCCATTTATTATTTTAATCGTTCGATTTCTTACGCAGAGGTGGATAAGTGGTCGGATAACTTAGCGGCCGCTCTTCAAGATTTGGGCCTGCAAAAAGGGGATCGGGTAGTTTTCTACATGCAAAACATCCCCCAATTCGTAATCGCTCAGTATGCCGTCTGGAAAGCTGGGGGAATCGTCGTCCCGCTAAACCCTATGTTCAAAGAGAAGGAACTGGAATATTATTTTCGCGATTCAGGGGCAAAAATGCTCATTACCCTGGGCTCCACCTACGAAGGAGTGGCCCAGAAGGTTGTGGAACATCTAAACGTCGCCCCGGTGATCACCACTTCCGGCTTGGATTTTTTCCCTCTGGGAGAGCCTTTGCCCAAGGTCTTACAGGAGGAGCAAATTAAAAGATTTCCCGGAACTTTTGATTTCCTGGACCTCCTAAAAAAATATGAACACCGCCCTCCCTTTCCCGTGCCGCTTTCACCCCAGGAACCAGCCTATTTCACCTATACTTCCGGCACCACCGGTCCACCAAAAGGAGCGATGAACACTCACGAAAATATAGTCTTTAACGCGATGTTATACACGATTTTCCTCAGGCTTGATTTTCCAGATGTCGTTCTGGGTGTGGCCCCACTTTTTCACGTTACTGGCCAGGTGGCCCACCTAGCCTGCGCGGCTTACGCCGGGATCCCAGTGATTCTTTTCTTCCGCTTTGATCCTGAGGAAGCGCTCAAGCTCGTCGAGCAGTGGAAGGCTACGATGACCGTGGGGTCCATAACGGTTTTCATTTCGCTGATGAACCACCCGGACATTAAAAAACGCGACTTCTCTACGATGAAGAAAGTTTTCAGCGGCGGTGCCCCGGTTTCCCCAGCTATCGTAGAGAATTTCGAGAAAACTTGTGGAGCTTACATTCACAACATTTATGGACTGACCGAAACCAATTCTCCTTCCCATTTGACCCCCTTGGGCACGCGCTTACCAGTGGATCCGGTCACCGGAGCACTTTCTGTGGGGCTTCCGGCTCCCAGCACCATCGCTAAAATTGTAGACTTGGAAAAAGGCGAAGAGGAACTCCCCCCGGGAGAGGTGGGAGAAATCATCATCAAAGGGCCTATGGTCATCCCTGGCTATTGGAACAAGCCTGAAGAGACCGCCCACGCCATTCGTAACGGGTGGCTCTATACGGGGGATGTGGGCAAAATGGACGAGAACGGGTGGTTCTATATAGTTGACCGGAAAAAAGACCTGATTATTGTCTCCGGTTATAAAGTCTGGCCCCGGGATGTGGAGGATGTGCTTTACCAGCATCCAGCGATAAAGGAAGCCGCGGTCATTGGCGTTCCGGACCCCTACCGGGGTGAAACGGTGAAGGCCTTTGTGGCCGTCAAAGAGGAGTTAAAGGACAAGGTCAATCCTGAAGAACTGATCGAATTTTGCAAGAAACGAATGGCCGCCTATAAATACCCCCGGCTGGTGGAGATCGTTGCGGAGATTCCCAAGACCATTACCGGAAAATTCTTGCGGCGGGCTCTGCGGCAAAAGGAGGGAGGTTAGAGTTCGGCCTTAGGAAAAATAACTGAAGGAGGAATGTATGGAAAAGAAGTATGTCTACTGTCAGATTGAAGAAGGCATTGCCCTCGTAACCATCGATAATCAACCGGCCTTGAATGCCCTGAATGCTCCCACCTTGACCGAACTGGATCAAACCTTCGACGCCCTGACTGAGAATCAGGAAGTGAAAGGGGTGATCATCACCGGGGCAGGAGAGAAATCCTTCGTAGCAGGGGCAGACATCTCCGAATTTATTCAAATTAAAGGGAATGCGGCAGTCGGATTTATGGCACGCGGGCAGCGGATTTTTGACAAAATCGAAGCCTTTGACAGGCCAGTCATCGCTGCCGTTAACGGGTTTGCCCTGGGAGGCGGAAATGAGCTGGCCATGTGCTGCGACATCCGTATCGCTACGGAAAATGCCATCTTCGGGCAGCCGGAGGTGAATTTGGGCCTCATCCCAGGTTATGGGGGGACCCAGCGCCTGCCACGCTTAATCGGCCCCGGAAAAGCCAAAGAGATTATTTTTGCCGATGAGCGCATCAATGCCCAGGAAGCCTTGCGGATTGGCCTTGTTCAAAGAGTCGTTCCCAAGGGGCAAGCCGTGGAGGAAGCCAAAAAACTCCTGAAAAAGATCATGGGCAAAGGCCCCGTTTCCGTCAAAATGGCGAAAAAGGCCATCAATGAGGGTCTGAAGATGTCTCTGCGCGAAGGGCTGGACCTCGAAGCTCGCTGCAACGGCATATGCTTCGGGACCGAAGATAAAGACGAGGGATCGAAGGCTTTCTTAGAAAAAAGGCCGGCCAGATTCAAAGGGAAATAAAAAAAATTTTAACGGCAGAAGGCACAGAGGATGTTCACAGCGTGCCCTGCGGTGAATCATGATTTTTTTTGAAAGGAGAGAATGATGGAAATAAAAAGAATTTGTGTCCTGGGAGCGGGGTTGATGGGTTCGGGGATTGCGCAAGTCTCGGCAGAAGCCGGGTATGAAGTTTCCATGCGGGACATCGAAGATCGCTTTGTCCAGGGCGGGCTGAACACCATCAAGAAGAATTATGAGCGCGCGATCAGCAAAGGTAAGATGACGAAAGAGCAGGCAGATGGCTTCCTTGCCAAGATCAAGGGGACTGTGGACCTGGCTTCCGCGGTTCAAGGCGCCGAGGTAGTCATCGAAGCCGTGATCGAAAACATGGACCTAAAGAAGCAGGTCTATAAAGAACTGGACCCGCTTTGCGGAAAGGAAACCATTTTTGCTTCGAACACTTCCGGCCTCTCCATCACGGAAATTGCCTCGGTGACCAAGCGCCCGGGAAAGGTCATCGGTATGCATTTTTTCAACCCCGTACCGGTAATGAAGCTGGTGGAGATCATCAAGGGACAATCGACTTCCGAGGAGACTTTCAAAGTCATCAAGGCCCTGGCGGAAAAGCTGGGAAAAACGCCCATCGCAGTGAATGAAGCTCCGGGGTTCGCGGTCAACCGGATCCTTGTGCCCATGATCAATGAAGCCATCTTTATCTTACAGGAGGGGATCGCCTCGGCTGAGGACATCGACAAGGGGATGATGCTGGGAGCGAATCACCCCATGGGCCCCCTGGCGCTGGCTGACTTAGTGGGCTTGGATACCCTCTTGATGGTTCAGGAGAACCTTTACAAGGAATTGGGAGATTCCAAATACCGCCCCTGTCCCTTGCTGAGGAAGATGGTCCGCGCCGGACATTTCGGAAGGAAAGCCGGAAAAGGGTTTTACGATTATACCAAGTGAAGGCCGGGGAAAACGAAGAGGAGAGCCTAGCCCGAGAATCCGTGGCCAAAATCCGGGCTTGGGCTGAAAAAAGGAAAAGAGCGACCGGAGGAGGTTCACTTCCCCGGCTGACCATAAAATTCTGCGGAGGATGCAACCCCTCCATTGAAAGAGGACTGCTGGCGCGGATCATCCGGGAAGATCTGGCCGATCTGGTTCGCTGGGTTTCAGCGGAAGAAGAAGTGGACCTTCTGGTGATCATCGGCGGATGTCTCACCGCCTGCGCCGACCGGCCGGAAGTGAAAGAGAAAGCCGCTCATTGTCTGGCCATCGCTGGTCCGGCAATTTCCATTATCCAGAGAAGGGAAAATGGCTACGCGAAGAGCACTGGAGGGAATTAGGGTTCTCGACCTCACTCTCGTCTATGCCGGGCCTTTCTGCGGCCTGCTTCTGGCGGACCTGGGGGCCGAGGTGATCAAGATCGAGCGGCCGGGAGGAGAAGTGGGCCGGTTCCTTCCCCCTTTGTATAAGGCCGAGGTCCCAGGCCCCCAACGGCAGAACCTGAGCGGCTATTTCCTGTCGTTCAACCGCAACAAGTTAGGAATGACCCTCAACCTGAAGCATCCCAGAGGGGTGGAGATTTTCAAAGAACTGGTAAAAATTTCCGATGTGCTGCTGGAAAATTACGCCCCCGGGGTGACGCAACGGCTGGGTATTGATTATGCGATTTTGCAAAAGGTGAACCCGAGAATTGTCATGGTCTCCATAAGCGGATTCGGCCAGCAAGGCCCGCATTCCCAAAAGGTCTCTTATGATATCGTCGCCCAAGCCATGGGAGGTTTGATGAGCCTCACCGGCTACCCAGACGGGCCACCCACTAAGACCGGCACTTCCCTGGGAGATTGTGTGGCCAGTCTCTTTGCGGCGCTGGGCGTCGTTGCTTCGCTCCATAATCGAAGCATCACGGGCCGGGGACAGTATGTGGATGTGTCCCAGCAGGAAAGCGTGGCTTCCATCCTGGAGGCGGCGGTAGCGCGCTATACCATGGGCGGAGAGGTCTTGCCCCGGATCGGCAGCAATAATCCAAACGCTTCGCCCTACGGATCTTTCAAGTGCCAGGATGGATATTTCATCGTTGGCGTGGTCGGCGAAGATCAGTGGGAGAGATTCTGCCAGGCGCTGGGGGTGGAGGACTGGAGGCAAGACCCCCGATACCGGACCAATGTTGACCGCTTAGCCCATGTCTTCGAGATCCAGAAGGATATTGAAAGGTGGGCCCAAAACTTCAGCGTGGAAGAGATTATCCAAAAGCTGGAAAAACACCGGATCCCCTGCTCGCGGATTCAGAACATTGAAGAGCTGGTTAGGGATCCGCACCTAAAAAGCCGGAAATTCTTTGTGGAGGTGGAACATCCGGTAATCGGAAAGGTCACCCTTCCCGGTACCCCTTACAAATTTTCGGAAACGCCCCTCGCTGAGCCCCGGCCCTCTCCCGGGGTCGGAGAACACAATCATTACATCCTGCGCCATTTTTTAGGAAAAAGTGAGGAAGAAATAGAAAGATTATACACCGAAGGAGTCCTGTGAATCCGGGATTCTTGCGGAAGGGAAAATTTCACCTTGTGGCGTTCTCCGCGCTCTGGCGGGCGAATCTTGTTTTGGAGGAATTATGGAGCGAAAGGTAAGGATCCTGATGGCCAAGCCGGGCCTTGACGGGCACGACCGGGGAGCTAAGGTAGTAGCCCGGGCGCTTCGAGACGCAGGGTTTGAAGTGATCTATACAGGCTGCCACCAAACACCCGAGCAAATCGTAAACGCCGCCATCCAGGAGGATGTGGATGGGTTGGGGATGAGCATCTTATCCGGTGCCCACCGATACCTGTTTCCCCGGGTCGTCGAGCTCCTCAGGGAAAATAGGGCCAGCGACATCAAAGTATTTGGGGGAGGAATTATCCCCAACGAAGACATCCCCTGGTTGAAATCGCAGGGCATCCTGGCCAT
>CAYQWO010000014.1:0-10373 GCA_964421095.1 uncultured Syntrophaceae bacterium | reverse complement strand
TTTCGCGAAGCGAGTCGCCGTTGTTGCCAGCAAAAAATAGCAAAACAGAATGGGGAGGGAAATGGGACCACTGGCTGGTTATAAAGTGATCGAACTCGCCGGTATAGGGCCGGGGCCCTTGTGCGCCATGCTGCTGTCCGATATGGGGGCGGAAGTTGTGCGGGTGGACCGCCTTGACCCCAGTCTCCTGGGAGTGGCCAGGGCGCCTAAGTTTGATCTCTTGAATCGAGGGCGGCGGTCGGTGGCCATCGATTTGAGGAAAAAGGAGGGGGCAGAGACTTTGCTCCGGTTGGTGGGGAAAGCGGACGCCTTGCTCGAAGGATTCCGCCCGGGTGTGACCGAACGACTCGGCATCGGCCCAAAGGAATGCCTCGCCCGCAACCCTAAACTCGTATACGGCCGTATGACAGGCTGGGGGCAGGAAGGACCTCTGGTCCATGCCGCTGGTCACGATATCAATTACATTTCGTTAGTGGGCGCCCTGCACTCCATCGGTCGAGCGGGAGAGGCTCCGGTACCGCCCCTCAACTTGGTCGGAGATTATGGCGGAGGCGGGTTATACCTGGCCTTTGGCATTGTCTGTGGCCTCTTGGAAGCCTCGCGGTCAGGCCAGGGACAGGTAGTGGACGCCGCCATGGTGGATGGGGCGGCTTCCCTGATGACCAGTTTTTACGGTCTGCGAGCGGGGGGGATCTGGACCGACCAGCGTGGCGAGAATTTTTTAGATAGCGGCGCCCATTTCTATGATGTCTACGAAACGGCAGATGGCAAATATATTTCTATCGGCTCAATCGAACCGAAGTTTTATGCTGAGCTTCTGCGCCTCACAGGCTTGGAAGGAAAAAGCTGGCCGGGCCAGCTGGATCGCCCCAAATGGCCTGAGATGCGAGAGGTGCTTGGCGCCGTATTCAAGACGAAAACTCGGGAGGAGTGGTGCGCCATCATGGAAGGCACCGATGTCTGCTTCGCGCCCGTCCTGTCAATGGAGGAAGCACCGCAGCATCCCCACAATAGAGCTCGCGGTACGTTCGTAGTGGTCGAGGGAGTTATCCAGCCTGGCCCGGCGCCCCGCTTCAGCCGCACCAAAGCGGAGATCCAGGGCCCGCCATCTACGCCGGGTCAGCATACTGATGCGGTACTGTCGGAGTGGGGCTTTACCGCAGAAGAAATCGCCAACTTGCGCGCCGCGGGGGTAGTGGCTTAGCTTTCTTGGAAAAATTCTGAAAGGTTGACGGGACGGAAGAAGTAGGGTAAGAATAATTCAGAGTAGTCTGAAATGCCTCTCTGCAGAATGTGGCTGGAGGGAAAAGAAGTGAAAAAAAATTGCCGTACGTCCCTTTCATGGCTGCTTCTGACAGCATTCTTCTTAGCCGTTTTAGCGAGTGGGTGTGCGGGGTGGAAGAAAAAAGAACCTGAACCGACACCTCAGGTTTTATTCGATAAGGGTATGAAATTTTTCAATAAAAAAAAGTACGAAAAAGCTGCCGAAACATTCAGAAAATTTAAGGAAGAATTCCCCCTGAGTGATTATACCCCCCTGGCTGAACTTCGGACCGCGGACTCGTACTTTTTAAACAAAAATTATGCCGAAGCCATCGTTCTTTACGAAGAATTTAAAAAGCTTCACCCCATGCATCTGGAGATTCCCTACGTCATCTACCAGCTGGGGATGTGCCATTACAAACAGATGCGCACCGTGGACCGCGACCAGACAGAGACCGAAAAGGCCATCGAGCAGTTTCGCTACCTGGTAGAAAATTTTCCCCAGAGCACTCATACAGCCGAAGCCAGGACAAAAATGCAAATCTGCCAGAAACAGATGGCGGATTATGAATTTTACGTCGGCCATTTTTATTTCCGGGTCAAAAGATATAAGGCCGCCCTAGGGCGCTTCGAACGGATTTTGCAAAAATACCCTGAATCGGGCCTGGAAGGGAAGATCAAGCCTCTAATGGCGGAATGCCAATTGGGGATCGCGAAACAGGAGCAGAAAAGGAAGGAAAAGGAAGCTCGGGAAGAGAAAAAAAGGAAAGAGCGAGAGAAGAAGAAAGCCAAAGAAATTGCGACGAACTCTGGCTGATTCTTTTCTGCCGAAATCTATATGATTTCGTAAATCTTTTGCAAAGCTTGGCTTAGTCCTTCGACGTTTGTTCCCCCGGCCTGCGCCATATCGGGCCGACCTCCACCGGTACCCCCCACATATCTGGCCACCTCTTTGACCAATTTTTGCGCAGGGTATTTGTCCGCCAGGTCCGGTGTAACAGCGCAGAGCAACATTACTTTGCCATCCCCCTTGGCACCGAGGAGGATAATTCCGGAGCGGATTTGGTCTTTGAGACGGTCGGCCATTTCCCGCAGGCTCTTGGGATCTTTCGCTTCCACCAGCGTGGAGAGGACCTTAATCCCTTTGACTTTCCGGGTGGAACTAATCAACTCCTTTGATTGACCGGTAGAAATTTTAGCCTGCAAAGCTTGGTAAGCTTTCTCGGTTTCTTTCTGCTGCCGAATGAGTCGGCGTACCTTTTCAGCCACTTCTCCGGGTTTGGCCTTCAACGCGGCCCCGATGGCCCGGAGTTCCTCTTCCTCCCGCTTGACCGCCCTCCAAGCTTCTTCGCCCGTGACCGCCTCGATCCGGCGAACGCCGGCAGCGACCCCCGTTTCGGAAGTGATCTTGAATAAACCAATGTCTCCGCTGCGGCGGGTGTGCGTGCCGCCGCAAAGTTCGGCACTTACCCCTTCCACCTGAACCAAGCGGACGATATCTCCGTATTTCTCACCGAAAAGGGCCATCGCTCCTTTTTCCAGGGCTTCTTTATAAGGGACGAAGGAGACGCACACCTCCAGGTTCTGACGAATGCGGGAGTTGACGATTTCTTCCACGCGGTCGATCTCTTCATCCGCTAACGGGGAGAAGTGCGTATAATCAAAACGCAGACGACCCGGAGCCACCAACGACCCGGCTTGTTTTACATGGTCTCCCAAAACCTGCCTGAGGGCGGCCTGCAGCAGGTGGGTGGCCGTGTGATTGAGCGCAGTCTTTTCCCGGCTACCGGAATCCACTTTCAGGTTGAGGATATCCCCCACGCGCAGCTTTCCAGCTTTAACGGTTCCGTGGTGGACGATGATATCGGGCAAGGGTCGGGAAGCGCGGTTAACTTCCATCCGAGATCCATTGCCGGTCAACGTTCCTTGGTCTCCCTCTTGTCCTCCAGATTCGCCGTAAAAGGGGGTCCGATCCGCGACGACTTCTACCTCTTCTCCTTCCAGCCCGACCTCGGCCTGGCGATCGCCTTTGAATATGTTGAGAATTCTGCCCTCAGCTTCCAGGTGCTCGTACCCCACAAACTCCGTCTTTAAATTCTGAGCTGCAAGAGTCTTGTAAACTTCTTTTAAACCCTCTTCTCCGGAACCTTTCCAGGATTCACGGGCCCTGGCCCGCTGGGCCTCCATGGCTTCCTCAAATCCTTTTCGGTCGATGCTCAATCCTTCGTCACGGGCGATCTCTTCGGTGAGGTCTACGGGAAATCCATAGGTGTCGTATAATTTGAAGATCAACTCCCCAGGAATGAGCCTGCGTCCATCCTGTTTGAGCCTCTGCCTTTCCTCGCCCCACAGGCGCAGGCCCACGTTCAAGGTCTCGGAAAAGCGTTCTTCCTCATTCAAGATGACCCCCTTGACCATCTCCCGGGTGCTGGCCAGTTCAGGGTAGGCATCGGACATAAGTTCAACGACCTCATCCGTCAACCGAAACAGGAAGGGATCGTTTATCCCCAATTTTCTCCCATGACGCATGGCCCGGCGCATGATTCGCCGGAGGACATAACCCCTGCCTTCATTAGAGGGAAGAACCCCGTCGCTAATCAGGAAAGTTGCCGCCCGGCTGTGATCGGCGATCACCCGGAAGGAAATGCCCTCGACCCCTTCGGGGGCATACTTTCGCCGGCTCATTTTTTCGATCGCCCGCAGCAGGCTCCCGAAAAGGTCCGTCTCATAGTTGCTTTCCACCCCCTGGACGATGGCGGTGATACGCTCAAGCCCCATTCCGGTATCTATACTGGGCTGGGGAAGGGGGGTGATTCTTCCATCAGGATGCCGCTCAAATTGCATGAAGACGAGATTCCAGAGCTCGAGGTAACGGTCGCAATCACAACCGATGGCGCACTCGGGTCGGGCGCATCCCACCCCTGGGCCCTGGTCGATGACAATTTCCGAACAAGGACCACAAGGCCCCGTGTCGCCCATTTGCCAAAAATTATCCTTAGTGGGGAAGGCCCGTATCCTTTCTGGCGGAAGGAATCTTTGCCAGATTTTTTTAGCCTCCTCATCCGGCCCAATCCCCATGGCTTCATCCCCTACATGGATGGTTACCCAGAGCTTCCCCGGGGACAACTGCAGAGTTTCGGTGAGGAATTCCCAGGCCATGGCAATGGCCCCTTCTTTGAAATAATCTCCGAAAGAAAAATTTCCCAGCATTTCGAAGAAGGTGTGGTGGCGGGCCGTGTAGCCGACGTTTTCCAGATCATTATGTTTCCCACCGGCCCGCACGCATTTTTGGGCTGTGGCCGCGCGGGGGAACGGAGCTTCTTCTTCGCCAGTAAAATAATTCTTAAACTGCACCATACCGGCGTTAGTGAAAAGAAGGGTAGGGTCCTTCTGGGGAATCAAAGGAGAACTACTGGCGATGGTGTGTCCTTTTCCCTGAAAATAATCCAAGAATTTCTGGCGGATCTCGCTGCCAGTGATCATTCTTCCGTAAAACCTCCTGCTTCCTGAAAGGCCTCCCAGATATCCTCCCATAAGAAGCCACGCTGGCGGAGGTAACTGGCCAACTTTCTTCTTTCGCTGGGGAAAATCTCCCCCAGACTTCGGCCTCCCAATTTCCTGCTCATGATGATTCGCAATCTTTCGCTCGCGGCCAGGGCCTCATCCGCCCTTTCCACAGCTTCCCTGGCCAACTCTGCTGGGATTCCTTTCTGGAACAATTTTTGGCTTATCCGCTGCGGGCCGAGAAGTTTTTCCTGGGCTAAGGAGAAGGCCAATTTTTGCGCGTAGCGCAGGTCATCTAAACTCCCCCGCTCCTCCAGCCATTTTAGGGCCTTTTCAATTTCTTCCGGGGTAAACCCTTTGATTCTTAGTTTCCGCTGGATCTCTTGCCGGCTGTGATCTCGCTGGGCGAGAAAGCGCAAGGCTGACTCTTCGGCCTTCCGCACCTCCCCGGAGTGCTTTTTCCCCATGATGTTTAGCCGCAGGCCCGCCGAGAAAGGGAACAGGGTCAGGGATTGCTACCCTCTTTCTGTTTTTTCAATAGACCAGAGCGCTCCAAAATCTTCTCTTCGATGGCCTTGCCTACTTCGGGATGTTCTTTCAGGAAGATTTTAGCGTTTTCCCGACCCTGGCCGATTCTTTCTCGGTCGAAGGAGAACCAGGCTCCACTTTTCTCCACAATTTCCTTTTCCACGGCCAAATCCAGGATGTCTCCCTCCCGGGAAATTCCCTCTCCGTACATGATGTCAAATTCCACCTCTTTGAATGGAGGGGCCAGCTTATTCTTCACCACTTTCACACGGGTCCGGTTACCGGTTACATCTTGCCCATCCTTAATGGCTCCCACTCGCCGAATGTCCAAGCGAACCGAGGAATAGAACTTTAAGGCATTACCCCCGGTGGTTGTCTCCGGGTTTCCCATGAACACGCCGATCTTCATGCGAATCTGGTTGACGAAGATGACGCAGGTATTCGATTTACTGATCGTGGAGGTCAGCTTCCTCAAGGCCTGGGACATCAGGCGCGCCTGTAGGCCCATATGCGCATCCCCCATCTCTCCCTCTAACTCGGCCTTGGGGACCAGGGCGGCCACAGAATCAATGGCCACCACATCGATGGCTCCGCTGCGTACGAGCATCTCGGCGATCTCCAGGGCCTGCTCCCCGGTGTCCGGTTGGGAAATCAGCAGGTCATCTGTTTTTACCCCGAGCTTCCGGGCATAGGCAACGTCTAAGGCGTGCTCGGCATCGATAAATCCGGCGATGCCTCCTTTTTTCTGAGCTTCGGCGACAATATGCAGGGCCAGGGTGGTTTTGCCCGATGCTTCCGGACCAAAGATCTCAATGACTCGGCCCCGGGGAACCCCCCCTACGCCCAGGGCAATGTCCAAAGCTAAGGAACCTGTGGGAATTACGGGGATGTCCGGAATGACTGTGTCCGCCCCCAAACGCATGATGGCCCCTTTACCGAATTGCCGCTCAATCTGGCTGACCGCCACATCAATCGCTTTTTCTTTTTGGGTTTCCGCCGGCATAAATCCCTCCTCATTCTTTTTGATTTAAAAAAGAAAAATATGGAGTCGATGATTTGTGTCTAAGGCCTCAGCCAGTTCCCGATTTTCCCATCGGAAAGGTTCGCAGCTTCGTATAGATTGCCCCCGAGGGCTGCAATTCGCTCTTAACAAGATGAACCTCATTGGCCCAGAAAGTTCCAATTTCGGCGCCCCGATGATTCTCGACGGCCTGAGTTAAGGAGCCCTTTCCCTTAGAAGAGCGAACTCGTCCAAGGGTCAAGTGCGCCTTGAAGGCCCGGGGCTCTGGCGGGAAACCCACCTCCGTTGCCTGACTCTCGATGGCCTTCTGCAGGGAAGAAGCTTCTGCGCTTCCTTTTTCAATGCCCACCCAGACAATCCGGGGGTTGCGGCTTGAGGGGAAGCACCCGAGCCCATGGATCCGCAATTCAAATGGAGCCCATGAAGAAATAACCGGCCCAAGGGCCAGGCCAAGCTTTTCCAGCTCCTCCCTGCTAACGGAGCCCAAAAATTTCAAGGTCAGGTGGATACCCTCCGGGCGGACCCAGCGAACATCGGCCTCTGCCCGTTTGAGCCCTCTCTGCAACTCTTCCATCTTGGCTCGCAGAGGTGCCGGAACTTCAATAGCAATAAAAGAGCGGATTTCCTCCACGACTCAAAATCCCTGTCCAAGTTTCTCTATAAAATACCCAGAAAAAACCTTCGTACCCAATCGATGGCGGTGTGAGCTGAAATGGCCTTAACCTGTTTGCGGTCACCCCCAAATTGGTATTTCTTGGAGACGGTGCCCTGGGCGCTGGCCAGGGCGATAAACACTGTGCCGACCGGTTTTTCTTCTGAACCTCCAGTCGGCCCAGCGATTCCCGTAACAGCCAGTCCCAGGGTGGACTGGCTAATTTGACGCACCCCTTCAGCCATTTTCTCAGCCACCGGACCGCTGACCGCGCCGACAGCGGCCAAGAGTTCCTCTGGAACTTTTAGAAGTTCGATTTTAGCCCGGTTGCTGTACACCACGACTCCTCGTTCGAAGTAATCAGAACTCCCGGCAATGTTGGTCAGACGATGAGCAATCAATCCCCCGGTACAAGATTCTGCCACGGCCAACGTTGCTTGATGAGAACGCAATAGATTCCCCACGATTTCTTCCAGCGTCTCCTGATCGACGGCGAAGACTCTCCCCTGTAATTTTTCCCGGATGATTTTCTCCAATTCTTGGAGGTTCTTTTCCACTTCTTCCGGGAATCTTCCGCGGACCATAATCTTCACATGGTTTTCTGGAAAGCGCGGCAGGTAGGCCAGGGAGGCCGAATGCTCCTGAAGGTTGACGTCCCTGAGGCGGTCGGCAATGGCGGATTCAGTGAACCCGAAGACTTTAAGGGTGCGGGAGCCAAATAAGGTTTTCTCCCGGCGCTCCTTCTCCAGCAGGGGGAGAACATTTTCTCTAAAAAGATACTTTAATTCCCGGGGAACTCCGGGCAAGAAAATGTACATGGTTCCCTTATGGCGCAGGATAAAACCGGGAGCCGTGCCCAGGGGGTTCGGAATGATCCCTGCTCGCTGGGGAAAACGGGCCTGCTTCTCATTGGCCAGAGGCATCTCTAGGCCTCTCTGGGCGAACCGCTCACGCATGGCTTGCAGCACTTCTTTGTTCAAGATCAGCCGACGGCCCAGGGCCTTGGCCGCGCAGGCCGCCGTGATATCATCCGCCGTTGGACCCAGGCCACCGCTGACGATGACGGTTTCTGCATGTTCCTGGGCCCGAAGGAGGGCATCTTCAATGTGCCCTTGGTTATCGCCAATCGTTGTAATGAGGGCGACCTCGAAACCTCTCTCGGTAAGCAGGCTGGCCATGTACGCTGCATTCGTATCAACAATTTCGCCAGTGGTTAATTCATATCCCACGGTGATAATCTCAACCTTCATGGGGATCTCGTCAAACGTACCCGTTCATGGGGGAAATTGCCCCAAACCCGTGACAAAGTGCCGGTTTTCGGCTTATATCCCTCACCCTCAGTGATTGGCGCATTGTCAACATTGGAGGATGACGGCCCGCGAATTTTTCTCCCCATTCTCCAGTCCGGTTGGCGGTGGCTATTTACCTTAAATTGACCCAAAGTACCATCTATCCACGATGAAAAGAAGGTGCGGGTACCAATGGGTGATCGCCTGGAGCAATAAATTGGCGTAAAGCCCGGCGACGGCATCATCGAGAACGACAGCCAATCCTCCAGATACTCGATGCTCGATAAGTCCGGCGGGGAATATTTTTATTATATCGAAAACACGAAAGAAAAGGAATCCCCCGATGACCATCGTGAGGGTGCAGGGCAATAGGGCCATGGTGATCAAGTATCCCACAATTTCATCAATGACGATCTTCGGGCTGTCCCTGCGGCCGAAAATGACCTCGGCCCGCTCCGAGGCCCACCAGGCCAGGAAAAAGGCTGCCGCCGAGCTCAACAGGTAAATCGAGGGCGGAAAAAAGGAGAATAGAAAATAGACCGGGATTCCCACCAAGGTTCCGGCTGTTCCTGGTGCAAGTGGTAGATATCCGCTGTAGCACCCCGAAGCCAGCCATATAATGAAACGGTCCACCTATGGTTCCTTCCGGCCTCCTGGGGAGGCACAATCGGTATAATGAATCGTGCCCAACCGTCCTGTATCTTACGATTTGCAGTTCAGGCACTCGCTGATTGAGGTTGAAAGTACCCTGTTCGGCAAGCATTGTCAATAGGAGAGCAGGCTTGACTCCGCAAACCACAAGCGGTTCGGGGGATCTACTTAGATGAATGGCTGCTGCCGGCTCTTTCTACAAATGCCGCTAATATTCTTTAAAAATGGGGAGGGGCAAAGACAGTAGGCCGCCAGTGCTTCTAAGGCCTTAATTTCCCTGAAAAACAATTGATAAAAATTAGCGAAAACCCTTTAGATTTTTCCTTTTATTGACGATAATGGCTAAAGGGGAAAAACCAAAAAAACTTGACAAAAGCTTATAATTTCAATTATATCTATATAATGTAAATCGAACAAATTGTTGTGGAGGCGTCATGTCCATCCGGTTGGGCGAACTGCTGGTAAATAAAGGGCTGATCACAGCCAAACAACTGGATGATGCCCTTCAAGACCAAAAGATTTCGGGAAGCAAGCTGGGGACCTCATTAGTAAAACTCGGGTTCATGAGCGAAAAACAGCTCGTCTCTTTTCTCAGCAAACATTACGGGGTCCCGGCGATCGATCTTTCGGAAGTGGAGGTGGACCCCGAAGCGATTAAGCTGATCCCACCCGACGTTGTTTACAAGTATCAGGTGCTCCCCATCAAAAGGGTGGGCGGTACTTTGCGCGTGGCCATGGCCGATCCCTCTAACATCCTGGCGATTGATGATATCAAATTCCTGACCGGTTGCCATGTAGAGGTTTTTGTCTCGACGGAAAGCGCCATCAAAGTCGCCATCGATAGACATTATGACCCTTCTTCCTCTATAGCAGACCTCATGGCGGGCCCGATGAGCGAAGAGGAGAAAATGGAGCTTCTGGAGGATGCCGAAGAGGTTGACATTAACGAGCTGCAGCAGGCATCCGAAGATGCCCCGGTGGTCAGGCTGGTCAACATGATCCTTAACGAGGCCATTAAACGGAAAGCCAGCGACATTCATCTCGAACCTTACGAAAAGGTTTTTCGAGTCCGTCTGCGCATGGACGGTGTACTCAGCGACTTCATGAAGCCGCCCATGAAAATGAAGAACGCCATTATATCCCGGGTGAAGATTATGGCCAAGCTGAACATCGCGGAGCGGCGCCTGCCCCAGGATGGGCGGATCAAGATGAAATTGGGCAGAGATAAAGAGATGGATTTCCGGGTGTCTGTTCTTCCTACTCTATTCGGGGAGAAGGTGGTCCTGCGGCTGCTCGACAAATCAAACCTTCAGCTCGACATGACCAAGCTGGGTTTCGAAGAAAAGCCTCTGGGCGATTTCAAGGAGGCCATCCACAAACCCTATGGCATGGTCTTGGTCACCGGTCCAGCCGGAAGCGGCAAACCCACCACCCTTTATTCAGCCCTCGCTGAACTCAACCAGAT
>CAYQWO010000013.1:14557-20933 GCA_964421095.1 uncultured Syntrophaceae bacterium | reverse complement strand
CGGGCAAAGATAATCTCCTCGAGGGTGGGAAGTTCTTCAAGAATTCCCTCCACTACCGGGTACAGCTGAGATTGGATGATAAGAATTCGGCTTTCGGCGTCGTTGACTTGATGCTTAACCTCCCGTTCGCGGTAGGTGGGATTCATGGGGGAGACAATCGCCCCCACCTTCATGACGGCGTAGAACCCCACAAAATATTCCCATCCATTGGGCATGAAAAAAGAGACCCGGTCTCCTTTTTTGACTCCCCATTGGAGGAAGATTTCGGTGAGAGCCTCGCTCTCGTTCTTGATTTGGTTGAAGGTAAGTTCCCGACCTCCCGACGGATCGATGACCGCCACTTTTTCAGGGATTCGCTCACTGGTCTTCCTTAGGAAATCAAAGACCGGGGTTGTGGGGTACTGTAGCGAAGGGCGCCTAAGTTTCTGAGCCGTCATTGCTTGCGATTCAGTTTTTTCGCGAGGCCAATCTGTTAATTTTTCATTATGCCGGATTATGGTGAGAAGGAGTCAGGCCCGAAAGCTTTCAAGTCCCCGAGAACAGCGAAGGGGTATTCTGGGGTGAACCGGATGGAGCCGCACCAGATGGGCCATAGCGCTCGGTGATCGGCCTTACGAATGGCCAATTGTCCAACAGGGGTGCGGAAGGTCAGACCTTCCAAGGTTCCGATAACTCGACCCGGGTCCGATGATCCGGACTTTTTTATTGCCTCCAGGAAAGCGTAAATGCTCACGTACCCGCTCAGGGCGTCCAAGCCTGGGTAGGCCTTGGTCTTTTCCTTGTATTTGGCCACAAAATCCCGGGTTTCTTTCCAGCCTAAAGCCCAGAAGGGAAAAGCGCTTACCCCCCAAACTCCTTCGGGAGCATCTCTTTTTAGGGCTACCAGAGATTCCAGACTACCGCCTTCCAGCTCGAAATGGATGATTTGTCTGAAATAGTCCTGTTTTTTGGCAACTTTTGCAAATCGCGGCCATTCGATTCTCCCCAGGTGGCTCATACACACTTCTGTTTTCGCTGACAGAATCGTCTGGATAAATGGACCATAATCAGCCACTTTCCCGGGAAGAAAAAGTTCCCCCACTGATTGGGCGTCTGGTTTCAGCCTTTTTAATTCTTCCCAAAAATATTTTGCCCAAACTCGGCCAATGCTCGAATTCCGAGTGAGGAAAAAAAACCGTTTCTTAGAAAATTGGGCAGCCGTTCGGACAGTAGCCCGCTGAAAAGCTTCGGGAGCGGGACTGATCCAAAAGAGGCTGGTCGGCTCTTCTCCGGTTGAGGCCGCCTCGATAAATTCCGTGGGGAAAACTAAGAACGGCATTGTTTGCTGCTGAATCTGCCTCGAGACCTGAGGAATGTCCTCTTTCCTTACCTCCCCCATTAAAAAGTGTAATCTTTCTTCAACAATTAGCTCACGCAGCCAATTAAGGTTTTTCCCCTGGACCCGATGTTCCGGCCGAAGAACGAGCAAAACCTGAAGTCCTTGTTTGCCTTCGCGGGCATTTACTTCCGCGACGGCCATCTCGGCACCGCGGAGGTAAGCTTCCCCCGGTCTAAAATCCAATTCTTGTGGAGGGGTCAATAAGCCAATTCTGACGGTTTCTCCGCCATGAGCCTGGGATGAAACAAGAGAAGAATCACAAAGGATGGTCAATAAAATGGCCAAAATGGGAAGGCGCTTTCGCCATCCGGATGGGTCAAAGGCCTGCATATATGTTCCTAGATTTATCCCCCTAAAATGAAAATCCACACCGGGAATTCTTAAACGATGGTCAGGAAGATCCGCGGTTATTTGTTCCGCCAGAAGGTAATTGGCTTTTGGAACCCTATATTAGCAGGAAAGAAATGGAAAGGGAATTAAAAAGTGAACCAGGATTTTGACCTTGACTAAAAAAAATTTATAAATTAAGCTAATTTATTTAGGCATTTTATCAATTTTGACCCCAAGAGCAATGTTTGATTCCCTGACATCCAAACTGAGTTCGGTCTTTAAGAAACTCAGGGGGCACGGAAAACTGACCGAGCAGAACATCACCGAGGCCCTGAAGGAAGTTCGCCTGGCCCTCTTGGAAGCCGACGTGAATTTCAAGGTGGTCAAGGACTTCGTGGAACGAATCCGCTCCCGCGCTGTAGGCCGGGAAGTCCTGGAGAGTCTCACTCCAGCTCAGCAGGTGATCAAGGTCGTTCATGAGGAGCTCATCACCCTCTTGGGCGGGGTGAGCAGCGGTCTCAATCTTTCCTATAAACCCCCGATTCCCATCATGTTGGTGGGCTTGCAGGGTTCCGGCAAGACAACCACTGTGGGCAAGCTGGGGAAATTTCTGAAGGACAAAGGGCGAAGGCCCTACTTGGTTCCGGCGGACGTACGACGACCCGCAGCGATTGAACAATTAAGAAAGCTGGGCGAACAGCTTCGCCTTCCGGCTTTTAACCCCGACCCCAAAGAGAGCCCGTTAGTGATCTGCCGAAAGGCTCTGAGCTGGGCAGATGGCGAAAACGGAGATGTGCTGCTCATCGACACCGCCGGGCGGTTGCACATCGATGAAGCCTTGATGAAGGAATTGGAAGAGATTAAAAGGGAAATCATCCCCCGGGAAATCCTGCTGGTGGCGGATGCGATGACCGGCCAGGATGCGGTCAACGTGGCCAAGAGGTTCAACGAAGCCCTGGACCTTCACGGAGTGATCTTAACCAAGCTCGACGGTGATGCTCGCGGCGGAGCGGCTTTATCCATAAAGGCCGTCACCGGGAAGCCCATCAAATTTATCGGCGTAGGGGAGAAGCTGGATGCCTTGGAGGTTTTCCACCCGGATCGCATGGCCTCGCGCATCTTGGGCATGGGCGATGTTCTTTCCCTGATTGAGAAGGCCCAAGAGGCCATCGATGCCCAAAGAGCCCAAGAACTGGAGAAAAAGCTCCTCAAGGATACTTTTACCTTGGAAGATTTTCGTGAACAACTACAGCAGATCAAGAAGATGGGCTCCGTCGAGCAGATTCTCTCCATGATTCCCGGGATCGGTCGCCTCAAGATTCCCCAAGACCTTCAGGGAAGCGAAAGGGAACTGGTCAAGGTAGAGGCCATCATCAACTCCATGACCAAGGAGGAGCGGCGGTCGCCGGAGATCCTGAATGGGAGCCGGCGTTTGCGCATTGCCAAGGGCAGCGGAACCACGGTTCAAGACGTAAATCAATTGCTTAAGCAATACCTCCAGATGAAAAAAATGCTCCGGCAATTCAAGAAGGGCGGAATGAGAGGGCTGGCCAAAGGGCTCTTTTCTTGATCAATTTTTAGCCCCCTCATAAAGCCTGGAGCCGATGGGCATGCGCAGCTGCCAATTTGGGGCTGCGGGGTTTTAGCAGTAAATTTTCGCAGGGAGGAGAAAGGAAAAAGAACAATATGGCGGTTACGATTCGCTTAACGCGCATGGGTGCGAAGAAGAAGCCCTTCTACCGATTGGTGGTGGCTGATTCGCGTTTTCCCCGGGATGGGCGATTCATCGATGTGGTGGGAACGTATGATCCCAACCTCAATCCTCCGGCTATCAAATTGATTCCGGAGAAAATCGATTCTTGGTTAAAACGAGGTGCTCATCCATCGGCCACCGTGAAAAGCCTCTTAAAGAAGGCTGGCCACTCCACTAACCAGGCTGAAGCGCCAGCGGCTTCCGGCAAGGCCTAGGCACGCCGGACGGATCCACCCGCCTATAATTGGCTATCCAAAATCACTCTGAGTAAATGGGTCGCTCAACCGAACACGCTTAACGGAGCGCGAGGCAGAGGACTAACTCACAGGGAAAAGGGGGGAGTTCCATGGAGATGAAGGATTTGATCGGTTACATCGCCAAAGCGCTGGTGGATAACCCTGAAGCTGTGGAGGTCTCCGAAGTGGAAGGAGAGCAGACCTCGGTGATTGAGCTGAAAGTCGCCAAATCTGACCTGGGAAAAGTGATCGGAAAACAGGGAAGGACTGCCCGGGCCATGCGCACCATTTTGAGCGCAGCCTCGACCAAGATCCGGAAACGAGCCGTTTTGGAGATCATTGAGTGACCACAGCCATGGAGGATTCGTTGATTTGGGTTGGCCGGGTGGTCAAAACGCAGGGAGTCAAAGGCCAGCTAAGAGTATCTTCCCCCGCAGGGGAAATCACTACCTTCTCCAGAGGGAAAGTAGTTTATCTGCGAAATAGACAAGGGGTGGAGAAGCCTTTGACGGTGCATTCTTCCCGGCCCTACCGCCAGGGGATCATCGTCTGCTTTGAAGAAATAAGGCGGGTTGAAGAAGCCGCAGCATTGGTGGGTTGTTCGATCTACGTGCCCAAGGGAAGCTTGCAGCCGCTCCCGCCCAACGAGTTCTACGAGTATCAACTCCTTGGCCTGCAAGTGAAGACGGAGAACGGGATTTTTTTGGGAATTCTGGAAGAGATCATGCCTACGGGAAGCAATGATGTCTTCGTGGTTAGAAAGAATGGGCAGGAAGTCCTGATCCCGGCTACGGATGAAGTGGTGGTCCAGGTAAACCTGCAGGACAAAGTCATGGTGATCCACCCCTTGGAGGGGTTACTGTCCGAAAATGATCTTTAATATTCTAACCATTTTCCCGGGGATTTTCGATTCCCCTTTAGCGGAGAGCTTGCTGAAGAAGGCTTTAGACAGGGGGTTAATCCAGGTTCGGGTGCGGAATCTGCGCGACTTCGCCGAAGATCGGCACCGCATGACTGACGATTACCCTTACGGAGGCGGGGCGGGCATGGTCATGAAGCCCGAGCCCATCATCCGGGCCGTAGAGGCCATCAAAGCGGAAGACCCGGAGGCCATATCCGTCCTGCTCACCCCTCAAGGGGAGCGCTTTCATCAAGGAATCGCCAAAAGTATGAGCGAGTATAAACACTACATCCTGATCTGCGGGCGTTATGAAGGCCTGGATGAAAGGGTTCGTTTGGCTGCGGTAGACCGGGAGATTTCCATCGGAGATTACATCCTCATGGGGGGAGAGATTCCGGCCTTGGTTTTCATCGAGGCGGTGAGCCGTTATCTACCGGGTTTTCTGGGTTGTGGGCAATCCGTGGAAGAAGATTCATTTTCCCAGGGACTCCTGGAGTATCCCCAATACACGCGCCCGGCGGTCTTCCGGGGGATGGCTGTGCCCGAGGTTCTCCTCTCGGGGAATCACGCCCAGATTGAGCGCTGGCGGCGAAAAGAGTCTTTGAGGCGGACCCTCCTGAGGAGGCCTGATCTTCTGGAGCGGGCGGTGCTTTCGGAAGAAGACCTTATTTTTGTCCAAGAGATAAAAAACCAGGAGAAAATGCCAGGCCAAGGCTAATTCTTGTCTACGCAGAGATGGCGAGGAAAATGGAGAAACAGACCGAGAAGTTCGGAGGTTGTCATGAGAGTTCTGGAGCAATTGGAAAAAGAACAAGTTCGCACCGACCTCCCCGACTTTCGTCCCGGGGATACGGTCAAGGTCCACGTTAAGATCAAAGAGGGCGAAAAAGAGCGAATCCAGGTTTTTGAAGGTACGGTTATCCGCAAGCGGCAAGGAGCCAGCCGCGCCAGCTTCACGGTTCGCAAGGTTTCTTACGGTATTGGGGTCGAACGCATATTTCCCACCCACTCCCCGGCCATCGATCGCATCGAGGTGGTCCAAAGAGGAAAAGTTCGCCGGGCAAAGCTCTACTATCTGAGACGGCTGAAAGGAAAGGCTGCGAGGATCCGAGAGCGCAGAGCAGCGCAAGTGGAGAATTGAGTGAAGCCATTCGAGGCAGAAGTCCGGGCCCGAGGGTTCCGGGTGATCGCCGGGTTGGATGAAGCGGGCCGGGGCCCCCTGGCCGGACCCGTAGTGGCCGCGGCCGTAGTCCTTCCGGAGACCGGAAAAGTGAAGGGGGTCGATGATTCCAAAAAGCTTTCCGCTGAGTGGCGGGAGAAGCTTTTTTTGCTTCTCCTTGAAAAGGCCCGTGCCGTGGGCATCGGGATCGTCGAGGCTCATGAGATTGACCGCCTGAACATCCTCCAGGCCTCCCTGAAGGCCATGAAGTTAGCTGTGGAAAATCTCCCCCTGAGGCCCGATTTTCTTTTGATCGACGGAATCCATTCCCTGCGCCTCCCTCTTGCCCAACAAGCCATCCCCAAAGGCGACCAGCGATGCTTCTCTATTGCCGCCGCCTCCATCGTGGCCAAGGTGACTCGGGACCGGTTGATGAGGGCCTACCACGATCAATACCCGCAGTATAATTTTGCCCAGCACAAGGGGTATGGGACGAAGGAACACCTGCAGGCCATCCGGAAATATGGCTGCTGTCCCCTCCATCGCCAATCTTTTCGGGCGATCTATCAACTCTCTCTCCTATGACCCAGGAGCGCCTATCCCTCGGCAAGCAGGGTGA
>CAYQWO010000013.1:0-14457 GCA_964421095.1 uncultured Syntrophaceae bacterium | reverse complement strand
TATCAACTCTCTCTCCTATGACCCAGGAGCGCCTATCCCTCGGCAAGCAGGGTGAAGAACTGGCCATTGCTCAGCTCCGGGCGCTGAAATATAAGATCATTGAGCGCAATTTCAAGTGTGCTCTGGGCGAGATCGACATCGTTGCGCGGGAAAAGGATATGCTTGTCTTTGTGGAAGTGAAAACCCGCAGGACAAAGGATTTCGGCGGACCGGCTGCCGCTGTAAATCAGCGCAAACAGCGCCAGCTCTCCAGAGTTGCGCTAACCTATCTCAACCTGAAAAAGCTTGGAGAGATACCTGCCCGTTTTGACGTGGTAGCCGTCGAACTCATTCCTCCTACGCCGCGTATCGAAATCATCCGGAATGCCTTCGATCTGCTTTACGAGTAAAGACCAAAATCCTATGGACCTGCCGATCCTGATGGATCAAGAAGGATTTCGAAAACAAGTGATCGATGCGCTCTCGCAGACCCCTTTGGATTACCTGGAACAGCTGGAATTTATTGAAGCGCAAAAGAAAAGCCCAGACCCCTGGGAAGGAGCAGGGGTGCTGCTGCCGCTTTACTTCTCTGAAGATGGAGGGCCAGGAAGAAATGATTCAGGCCGGTATGTATTCCTCCTAAACAAGCGGTCAAAGAAAGTCCAGCAGGCCGGGGACCTCTGTGCCCCGGGCGGGGGGATCCATCCCTTTTTGGACAAGCTGTCCCAAAAAATTCTCCGCTCGGGACTTCTGCCGTTGGCCAGAGGACCGGGTTTTCACTGGGCCAAGCGCAGAGAAAAAGGGATCTATGAAAAAATCCTTTTCTTCCTGGGTAATGCGCTGCGGGAAAGCTGGGAGGAAATACGTTTAAGTCCCTTCAACGTTGAGTTTCTGGGACCTTTGCCAACCTACCGCTTGCGCTCCCGGCGATGGATTATCTTTCCAGTCGTGGGGAGGGTGAAACGGGCCTGGCCATACAGGTTAAGTGGTGAGGTGGAAAAGATCGTTTCCATTCCGTTGCAGGCTTTTTTCCTGCCGGGAAGTTACGCGCTCTATTCTCTCGAAGTACCGGAAAATCTGCTCGCCCAAGGAATCCCCAATCCCTGGAACTTTCCCTGCCTAGTCTTTGGGGAGGAGGGAGACGAGGAAATCCTCTGGGGGGCAACCTTTCATATCATTCGAACGTTCTTGAAAATCGTCTGCGATCATCCGCTGCCATTTCCAAATGGCCAGAGGGTCATCCGCAGGCCGCTGGTTTCGAACTACCTTTCAGGAAGGGGATAGCCCTAACTCGTTTTCCTTCCCGGCCCTATGGTTGCTGACCGGGAGAGCATAGAATCCAGCATCTATTTGATACGTTTCTTTCCTTTGAAAATTCGGCATGACTCTTTTCTTTTGCCGCTCACTGTAAAAAGGAGGTAGCTTCATGGGAGACAAGGAAGACTGGGCATTTAACCCAACAAATATTTGCCAGGTGGGGATCGTAGTTAAGAGCATTGAAGAAACTGTAAAATTTTACGGCGAAACATTTGGTATCGGCCCTTTTGAAATTCGAGAGGTCAGCTATCCCAGTGCTACCTACTATGGCGAAAAAGCTGGATACCGCGGAAAGAGAGCATTTGCGAAAGTGGGTCCTGTTACGTTTGAGCTCATCGAACTAATCGAGGGGAAGACGATTCATGAGGCCTTCCTCAAAGAGAAAGGGGAAGGGCTTCATCATCTGGGGTTCGAAGTGAAGAATCTGCAGGAGGCTATTAAGAGGGCCGAGAAGCTGGGTTTAAAGATGACCCAGGGATGGCAAAGGGAAGATGGGTTCGGTTTTGCCTACCTGGATTCAGACAGGATCGGCGGAGCCATTTTTGAGCTAATCCAGTTTGCCACGAATACGTCCCCTCGCACTTAGAGATGGGGAAGGCTGGAACATCTGTCCTAACGAAAACTGCCAGAACCGATAGATGGGCTTCCGGAGAAGAGTTTTTTGTCTTTCGCCTTTGTTTCTAGTAAACTCCGGGTCAAGGCGGTGCCGGCAGACCCCCTCCTCGCTTGACAATAATCTTTCTCCAATGATAAGTTTGTTTAACTCGAAGAGCCCTTTAGATTTTTAGGGGCCTGGTCTGTGAGGGCCGCTCAGGGAATGGCCGCACTAGGCTTCATTTTCAGCCAGAACTCGAAGGTAACGGTTCAGATATCTCTTAATAAAGGAGATCTCGGAAATAAGAAAAAGATGGAGGTGGAAAGATGAATAGGGCGATTTGGAAAACATGGATGGTCATAGGAATCATGGGTGCAATCATTTGCGCGGGCCTGGGGATCGGGCTATCACCCCTGCAGGCGCAGACTAAAAAAGTCGTCTGGAATCTTCCTCATGTGGCCGCCCCTACCTACTATCTTACGGTCAATCTAAAAGCCTTCGCCGAGAAAGTAAGTGAGAATAGCAAAGGGCGGATGGAGATCCGGGTTCATCCTGCCTCCTCTCTTTACCCTGGACCCGAGTTGATCCCGGCCCTGATCGAAGGGAGGGCGGAGATTGCCCCTGTGCTGTCAGGGTACCTGGTGGACCTCCTTCTACCCATGGGGGTTCTGGAACTGCCCTTCATGACCAGCTCCGTTGAAGAGCACCGGTTGACTGCCGAAAAACTTCGGCCCTTCTTCACCGATCAGTTCGCCAAGAAGGGGTTAATGCTCATGACCATCCACCCCTGGCCTTCTCAGCAACTTTATTCGACCAAGAAGCCTATCGGCAAGGTGGAGGACTGGAAAGGAACTAAAATTCGTACTACCGGCGCAGAGCAAACAGAACTCGTTAAAGCATTAGGAGGGGCGCCAGTAAACGTCGCCTTCGGCGAAGTCTATACGGCCCTGCAGCGGGGCGTAATCGAAGCGGCCATTACTTCTGCTACCAATGCCGAACCGATGAAATTTTTCGAGGTATCCAAGTACATCAATTACTGGTTCATCAACGGCTTCTATTTAGAGTTCTTGGGCATCAACAAGAAGGCCTGGGATGCTCTAACTCCTGACCTTCGCGAGGTGGTTACGGCCTCTTTGAAGGAGTCCCGCTTTGAAGAAAAGTCTTGGGAAGATGGGATAAGCTGGGACGCGCGAGCCAAAAAGCGAGTGCAAGAGCTGGGGATGACTGTTATCGACGTTCCCAAATCGGAAATCGCGAAAGCCCGAGAACTTTCCCGGCCGTCTTGGGACATCTGGCTCAAGCGGACTGGCGCCGATGGCAAGCAAGCTCTGGATCTGGCATTGAAGGCTTTGGGGCGATAGGAACTTTAAGGTCTGCTGTCATTAAAGCCGTTTCGTAGAAGGTCGATTCCTGAGTCGCCCCGGTGTGTGTTGGAAAGGCACGAGTATGACCCAACTTGAAATTTCCCGTCGCTCCCTCCTGGATCGGGTATGCGGGGCATCCGCGTTTCTTGCCGGGCTGGCCGCGCTGGCAGTCACGATCATGATCACTTTTGATGTCTTGATGCGCTACTTCCTGAACAAACCCCAGCTATTTGTGGATGAACTGGCCAGCTTTCTGCTGGTGTTGATCATTTTCGGCGGGCTGGCCCAAACCTTCCGCAGAGGCGGCCATATTCAAGTCGATTTGCTAACCAATCGGCTCAGCCCCCGGACAAGAAGGATTTGTCGAATTTTTACCCTATCCATCGGCATTGCCTTCCTGGCTGTAGTGGCCTGGAATACTCTAATCAGCTCTTTGGTTGCCTACCGGCTGGAACGCATATCGATGGTGTTGTTTTATCCTCTATGCATTCCCATGCTTCTCATTCCCATAGGTCTGGCGCTCATGGCGTTGGTCATGGGGGTTAGTCTTTTCAAGGAACTTGGATTCAGGCAAAGGAGGGGGATGGAAAGTCAAAAAGGCTCGTCTGCGGAGAGTGTCCATTGAGTGATGCCGTTCTTGGCACAATCCTGATTGGCGCTCTTTTTTTCCTCTTGGCCATCGGGCTCGAGGTTGCCCTCTCCTTGGGCCTTATGGGGCTCATCGGGCTCGTTTGGCTCAAGGGCTGGACTGTAGGGACCAGCGTTATCGGTTCTATCGCCTGGACGAATGCCACGAGTTTCTCTTTTGTGGCCGTCCCTCTCTTTATTTTTATGAGTGCGATTCTCCTTCATTCCGGGATCGGCTCCTCCCTTTACACCGCAGTCACCCGCTGGGTTTCTTTCTTGCCTGGGGGGCTGGCTGTGGCCAGCGTCTTTGCCTGTGCGATCTTCGGCGCTGTCTGCGGCTCCAGCGTGGCCACGGCTGCCACCATTGGCCTCATCGCTATCCCCGAGATGGAGAAGCGTGGCTACCAGCCTGAGCTGATGTATGGATCGATGGCTGCAGGTGGTACCCTGGGGATTCTCATCCCGCCCTCCATCCCGATGATCATCTATGGAGTGATGACCGAAACATCCGTAGGCCAGCTTTACATCGCCGGGGTCATACCCGGAATTATCCTGAGCGTCATTTTTTCTACCTACATCGTCATCCGCTGTGCCCTCCGTCCGGAAATGGCCCCGAGGAAAGGCATCGAGGAGGTAACCTGGAGCGACCGGATCCAGTCTCTTTTTGAGGCCGCGCCTATGGTCGGGCTTATTTTCGTTGTTTTGGGGACGATGTACCTGGGAGTGGTTACCCCTACCGAAGCTGCAGCCCTTGGGGCTGCCGCAAGCATCGGGCTGGCGGCAGCCTATCGACGGATGACCTGGAAAGTCCTTATGGAGGCATTCAAAGATACGATCGGACCGACTTCCATGGTCATGCTCATCATCGTCTTCGCCTCCATCTTTTCCCACGTAGTTGCCCTCATCGGAGCGCCCAAGGCCATCTTTCAGGCCATTACAGACCTCGGATTGCCGGCGTGGGAGGTCTTCGGCCTCATTTTTCTCCTGCTGATTGCAATTGCCTATGCTCTGGAGGAGCTTTCGGTGATGATCATCATGCTTCCCTTCCTATTCCCCCTCGTGACAGGCCTGGGCTATGATCCAATCTGGTTCGGCGTGGTCATGGTCATCTGGCTGGAAATGGGATTTATCACACCTCCGGTAGGGTTTAATCTCTTTGTAATCCAAGGAGTGGCCAAGGGCTGCACGATGAAACAGGTTGCCTGGGGGGCAACTCCCTATGTCCTCATGATGATCCTGTTTGTCATTTTTCTTTTTTTCTTTCCCGAACTTGTGCTTTGGTTGCCCAGGCAAATGACCCCCGGTCGATAGAAATGCGCATGGCCATGCCCACCACCTTATGGTTTCATTATGATAGCCCAGGGAGGGAGGAATTTGCTTTTAGCCGGGCTGACCCCAGAATTCTTGTAAATAAGAAAAATTTCAATCGAAAAGGAGAAAAAGAATGCCCTTGAAAACCACCGAGCAATATTTGGAGAGTCTGCAGAAAATGAAGCCCAAGGCCTTCGTGCTGGGGGAACAAATTGAAAACCCTGTCGGCCATCCCATGATCCGCCCTTCTATTAATGCGGTGGCCGAAACCTATCGCCTCGCTGAAGAACCCCAGTACCTGGACCTCATCAGCACGATTTCCCCCTATACGGGAAGAGAGATTAATCGGTTTACTCACATCAGCCGCAGCCCTGATGATTTGGTCAAACGGGTCAAGATTAACCGGCTCTTAGGGCAGAGAACCGGAACTTGTTTCATGCGCTGCACGGGGCTGGACGGCTTAAATGCCCTCGCGGCTACCACTTACGATATCGACCAGAAATTAGGTACAGAATACAGCAAACGAGCGGAGAAATATTTTGCCTACATGCAAGAGAACGATCTGACTGCTAACATCGGCATGACCGACGTGAAAGGGGACCGGAGCCTGCGGCCCATCGAGCAGGCAGACCCTGATTATTACCTCCACGTGGTGGAAGAGCAGAAAAATGGAATTATCATCCGCGGAGCCAAAGCCCATCAAACAGGGTCGCTCAACGCCCATGAGATCATCGTAGCCCCCTCGACCACCCTGCGCAAGGGAGAAGAGAAATATGCCGTTTGCTTCGCTTTGCCCAGCGACACACCCGGAATCGTCCATGTTTATGGACGGGGAACCTTTGACACCCGAGATCTGGAAGGGATCGACCTGGGCAATATCCGCTGCGGGAAATATGCGACCCTGGTGATCTTCAATGATGTCTTTGTTCCGTGGGAGCGGGTTTTCATGTACGGGGAGACTGAATTCACGGGTCCCTTAGTCAGTCGTTTTGCTGCGTACCACCGTCAATCCCATGGGGGCTGTAAGTCCGGGGTCGGCGATGTGCTCATCGGTGCCGCCCAGACGATCGCTGAATACAATGGCGTGGCTACCGTCTCTCACGTGCGGGAAAAAATCACCGACATGATTCACATGAGCGAAACCATGTATGCCTGTTGCCTGGCAGCTTCCTATGAAGGAGTGAAGACTCCGTCTGGGGTGTATGCGGTCAACAATCTTTTCGCCAACACTTCCAAGTTGCATGAGGGGCGAGTCTTGCATGAAATGTGTCGCCTCCTTCAGGACATCGCCGGAGGGCTTATAGCGACGATGCCTTCCGAAAAAGATTTTGAGCATCCGGAAATCGGGGGATTTCTTAAAAAATACCTGCGGGGGGTGGCCAGTGTTCCTGTGGAATACCGCCGGAGGATGTTCCGTCTGATCGAAAAACTGACCTTGGAGAGCCGGGACCTGATTTCCGATGTCCATGGGGGAGGACCGCCAGCTGCCCATCGCCTGGTCATCCTGAGGGAGACGGATTTAAAGGAAAAGGCCAGGTTAGCCAAAATTCTGGCGGGTATTGAATGAAGGTCAGTTGTTTCTTTCCCGCCGAAAGTGGAGGTAAGTCCCATGTCTGAGGTAGGCTTACGATATCTTGGCAATTCGGCGTTTGAGATTCTTTCGGAAAAAGGAATCCGAATTCTTATCGATCCTCATATCACCGGAAATCAACTCTGTCCCTTCTCCATCGACGAACTCCTACCCGTAGACCTGATTCTTGTATCCCATGCGGCCAAGGATCACATGAGCGATGCCCCGGAGTTGGCTAAGAAGTTCCAGTGTCCGGTAGTCTGCGATCCAGGAGTTGCTTATTATTTGAAAAAGCAGGGGATCCTGGACCATCAGATCATCAGCATGGTCTGGGGTCAACTCCGGCCCTTACATGGCTTGCACATTCGGGCGGTGGAAAGTAAACATATCTCCTTCCAAAAAGATGGGCCATTCCCCATTACCGGTCTGCCGCTGGGGTTTATCATCAGTACCGAGTCGGGTTTCAAGATTTACCACTCGGGCGACACCTCCATTTTCAGCGATCTCCAGCTCTTCGGCCAGCTCTATCGTCCGGATGTTGGACTGATATTAGTTGGCAACTACCCCGGTGCGCTGGCCGAACTATCCCCTAAGGAAGCGGCCCTGGCGGTCAGATGGCTTCACTTGAAATGGGCGATCCCCATGCATTACGAGAAAGGTTCGCCGGAGCCCCAGCAATTTGTCCAGGCAGTCAGACATCATTCCCCAAAAACCAAAGCCATGGTCATGGAACCCGGACAATGGCAGTATTTTAAGATCAAGGGTTTTCCCTCTAAGCTAAAAAAGGCCCCTCAGGAAGGTGGAGAAAAATCTTCCAAGAGATAGGCTGCCTCAGGCCGGAGATTGATGGGCAACACCTTTGTCCAATAGCCCCTGGATCTCTTCCTGGCTGTATCCTAACTCCTGGAGAATTTCACGAGTATGCTCGCCAAGTAGCGGAGCACGCCGCCGAATCTCGGGGGCCTGCCCGGAAATGTGTATGGGGGTCTTGATGATCTTAACCTTTCCCTTCTCGGGATCTTCAATATCCTCCATGATCCGTCGGAATTGCACATGAGGATCTTGAATGATCTCATCGATATTCATGAGCCGGCCACAGGGGACTTTGGCCGTGACTAATATGGATTCCAGCTCCCGGCTGCCATATTGTTTGGTCACTTTACTAACCTCGCTGGCTAATTCCGGCCGACTTTTACGCCTTCCGTCGAGGGTAGAGTAGCGAGGGTTCTTAAAAAGATGATCGAGCTTGAGCGCCTGGCAAAGGTTCTGCCACATTTCATCCGTCGTGACGGCGATCAGAATATACCCATCCTGGGTCTCAAAGGCCTGGTAAGGAGCTGCGGCCAAATACCCTGATCCCATGCGTACTGGCAATTCACCAGTCATCGTATATAAGGTTACGAATTGCCCCATCTGCATAATCGCCACGTCCAGCAGGGCCACGTCAAACCGCTTTCCCTTGCCGGTCTTCTCCCGATCCATCAAAGCCAGCGCAATGGCATAAGCGGTATGATTCCCCGCAAGATAATCGACCATCGTGGGAAGGACCCGAACGGGTGGCCGGTCGGGTTCCCCCGTGTTGATCATGATCCCGGACATGGCCTGGGCGACCGGGTCGTAACCTGGCCGATCCCGGTAGGGCCCCTCTTGGCCGAAGCCGGATATGGAGCAGTAGACGATTTTCGGGTTCAGAGGGGAGATAGTTTCGTAACCCAAATTCAGCTTTCCCATCGTACCGGGCGTAAAATTCTCTATCAAGACATCCGCCTGGCGCAGCAGCCTTAAAACCGCTTCATAGCCCTGGGGACTTTTGAGATCGATGGCGATTCCTCTTTTGTTCCGGTTAAAATTCAAAAACGCTGAACCACTGACTGTTCTCCGCCAAAAATCCCCTGAGAGCGGCTCAATTTTTATGACATCGGCCCCCATGTCCGCGAGTAACATCGAGCAGACTGGACCCGCGATCACCTGGGTGAAGTCTGCAACCCGTAAACCCTGCAAGGGCAGCCACGAATTCAATCCGCTGGTCATTTCTACCTCCTTTCTAAAAGAGTCATCCTAGCATTCCTTTTCTATCGTTGCCATGGCAGACTTTTTCCCTTTTTTGGGCATCCCCCTTTTTTAAAAGATGATCACATGGCTTAAAGGGTAAACAATTTTCCCTTGAGATACAAGTGGCTTTTTTTAAAAACTTTTCTGACTTTTCAGCTGGAAACCGTATAAGCCTTTCAACCTACGGACTGGCTTTTTCCTTTGCCTTCTTAGAAGAGGCAGGATATGCCAAGTTGGCCAAATCCAATTTCTGAGAAAGAGGTGGGTTTTTGTTTTATGTGAAGGGTAGCGACGAAGGGATTTCAAAACATAGCTGGGGTATCTGAACCAGCTTAGAAATGGACGAGTCGACCGAAATAAACATCGATGGAAGGAGGAACGATGTGAAAAGAAGATGTGGTCTCAGCTTGGCAGTAACGTTGGTTGTGGGGCTTCTGGCAGGCGCTTATGCTGTAGTGTCAGATTATCCCACTAATCATTCTCAATGGGTGACCCCAATTATTCCGGGCTGGGATGGTCGAGAATCGCTGAAAAACTGGCGCCTCCGCGGCGGCCGGACTTTCTTGACATACTGCTCCCTTTTTCGTATATTCAACTCACCCCAAATCGAGTACTTATGATCAGCGCCATGCAGAAACCGAGGCCAAAGGATGATCCTCCTGCTGCCAATGGTTCTGGGCCTGCTCCTGCTCGGGATCTCACTGGGATGCCCACTAGCCGCTCAGACAGAAGAAGTTCCTTACATCCAAACGCCGAACAGCGTCGTTGACGCCATCCTGGCGATCGCCGAGGTCGGGCCGCAGGACTACGTGGTCGACCTGGGTTCCGGTGACGGACGCATCGTCATTGCGGCGGCCAAGCGGTACCAGGCGCGCGGTCTGGGTATCGATTACGACGACGCGTTAATCGCGGAGAGTCGGGCAAAGGCGGCGCGTGAAGGGGTGTCAGACAAGGTGCAGTTCCTCCACAAGGACATTTCCCTCGCAGATTTCCGAGAGGCCACGGTGGTGACGATGTACCTGTTGCCGGAAGTTAACCTGGCGCTTCGGCCGCGGATCCTCTCCGCATTGCGGCCCGGCACGCGTGTCGTGTCGCACGATTGGGACATGGGGGATTGGGAACCCGATCGCCGCCTCGTCATCGAAGCGCCCGAAAAAACGGTGGGGCACAAGAAGGAGAGTACGATTTATCTCTGGATCGTGCCTGCCCGTCTGGAGGGCTGTTGGAGCGGCGTGCTCGCAGGCCCACATGGCGAGGAGCCGGTCGTAGTCAAGTTCGCTCAACGTTTCCAGACCGCATCGGCGGCCGTGCGGCTTCGGCGCTGGACCCTGGTCGGGAGCGGCCGCCTTCACGGTGACAATCTTTCCCTCAACCTCGAACGGTCGCCGTGGATGCCTGACTCGGCGCCGCTGCGCTTTACTCTACGAGTGGCTGGGGGCCGCATCGAGGGGGAAGCGGTCGACGGCGGACAGCGCTACGTCTTGCGTGTGGAAAGGCGGACATCCTTAGATAATTCATTTGGCTTAGGGGCGGCGGGGACGCAGGTCCGTTAGTTCCGATATTTTTATGGGCCGTCTTCCCCAAAAAACCCGGAGTGGCCTTATAATCCAACCTTACGAATATCAATAAGCTCTACTTCCACTTTTTTGCCCAGTTCTTCGACCGAGTTCCAATCAAATATCGGCACATTTCCTCCTTTGTCTTCTCAAAAGTAGTCTACTTTAAAGCGGACTGTTTAATACTGTTTGTCAATCCCATTTAGTTATGGGGGAAATTGCCGGAGGCCGGGTTTACGGGATCGTGAGGATTTTTTAAAAGAGACAGGCCTTCACTCGGAAGACCTGTTTACGGTTGATTTGGTGCCGAAGATCCGGCACATAACCAACCGCCAAAACCTTGAGCTTACGGATGCCTGGCTTTTGACCTATACTTTCGATTGGCCATGATTAATAAGAAATATGAATTTATTTTCTTTTTCTCTGTGCTTTGACCCAGGAGATGAATCGAGCCCTTTTCTGCCCCCTTAGTAGTTTAGAGCGGAGGCTTATGTTCTCTTTTGCTTTGCTTACGGGCCGCTTGTCTCCCTGAAGTTTCAGCACCTTTTTGAAGCCAGCCTGGGCGAGAGGTAAGCTTTTGGTATTTCTCTTAATCATCGGGATGCAGTACCGCCTGTCTTCGAACTTCGACCCCAGGTCAACCCCTCCTAACGCCCTGTACGGCCCTTCAAGCCAACCGTAAGGCCTTCTGCTTGTCCCATTCCAGAAAAGGAAAACCGTATCGTAGTCCTTCATCCTTTGCTGCATCGCCTTACCGCATCGGTTGTACCAGGTTATCTTGAGCTTTTCGTCTGCAAATTCTTCCTTGGCATATTCCTTTTTTGCTTTTCTTTCCTTCGTTGTTTCCTCAACGTCTGGGTCGGCAGGTGTTAACCATACTCTTGAAGAGGCAAATATTTCCGCAGATGGTTTGTTAGTCGGAGGTTTGGTTCTTTTCTTCCTAGGTTCTAGCTTTTTCCTGGCCTTTAGGATTTTATCGTCCATCTCGTAAGTATTTGGGTTACGCTTCAAGGAGTGGACGTATTTCCGGATGGCTTTCAGGGTTTTAGCCTCGGTTGTTAGGATTCCAGCGTCCAGAAGCTGTTCTGATCTCTTTGATAGTTGGCTGAGCAGACTATCGCACTTTTGTCGAACAGGTAGACCTTGGCGTGCAGCTGTGAATTTTCAAAGACTCGGACATCTTTTTTCAACAAGCTGAGACCACCACGAGGGGAAGACGAGCCTTCCTTGATAGTTTCCTCGGACAGGTTGGCTATGACTGAAGAATCTTTAGGCCATTTAAGCTGACTTGCGCAATCACGACCGAGGTTAGCGACGACAGCTGTCAACGTTTTCGATCCTTGAGCCCTTTTCCTAATCTCTTCCCAAAGCTGTGCGCCATGAAGGAACCTATACATTTTCTCCTCCCTTCAATGCTTTGGTAATAGTCTTTATTGGCTTTTTACTACAATGCCGGGTAGTTTCCAAGTGAACTCTCCCCCATTTGCTTTTTCCTCGCTTGGGCTATGCGGTCTTGGAATTCCGGGTCCGCCATCTTTTCGGATATTATGGGCATTCTGAGTTCCAGCGCTTTTCTGACTTTGGCGTATTCTCGCTCCAGGGCCCCCCACTTTTTCTTTCAATTGGTTGTTTTCTTCGTTGGGTTTGTTTATGAGCACTGGTTCCAAGCTTGTGCAAATAGCTCAATAACTGCCATAGGTTATAAAAAAGGCAGAGACGTAATTAATCAGAATGGCTGCCTTCTTACACATTTCACTTTTTTTTGCCGATAAGAATATTGAAGCTTCGATCGGAATTTTCCCAAAGAGGCTGTTCAGGATAAGGTCCTGAAATAGGCACGCGGGAAGGGGGAGGGTCAATCATGCGAAGGATAATAATCGCAGCCTGCCTTTCAATTCTTCTCTTATACTTTCTCTTCTGGGCTGCGGCTTCCATTGCCCAGGCACAGGTCTACCGCTATGTAGATGAAAAAGGCACTACCCATTTCACCGATAACCCGCAGAAATCAGGATACAGGGCTTTAAAGGGGTTTGCCGAGTTCTGGGCCTCCAAAGACTCGGACAAATACCATTACTCGAGCTGCAAGTGGAGCCAAAAAATAAGCCTGTCTAACCTTATCAAATTCAGCAGCCCGGAGAAAGCCAGGGAAGCGGGATACGTTCCTTGCAGGGTTTGTAATCCTCCCCTACCCTTAAGACCTGAAATGGGGAGTGAAACCCGTAATTTTCCTAAATCCGAAAAAGATGTGCAGCAGATATATTGCACTCAAGTTACTGATGGTGATACCATTGTCGTTAACATGAACGGGAAAAAAGAAAAAATAAGGCTGATAGGCGTAAACACCCCAGAAACCAGGGACCCTCGAAAACCAGTAGAATATTTTGGTAAAGAAGCTTCTCTCTTCACAAGAAATACAGTCTTGGGTAAAGAGGTCAGGCTGGAATTTGACCAGCGGAAAAGAGACAAACATCGCAGGCTGTTAGCTTATGTCTATCTGACTGATGGAACTTTTCTGAATGCTGAAATAATCAGGCAAGGGTACGGCTTCGCCTATGCCGTATACCCTTTTAAATACATGGAGGAGTTCAGGAAGCTTGAGAAAGAAGCGAGGGAAAATAATAGAGGGTTGTGGAAGTAGCCATCCTAAAATTCTGTCCATCAAAAAGAATAATGAGAAAAAGTACTGGGTAATCTCTCCTAAAAATTCTGCAAACCAAAAGCATTCAATCCTGGGAGACGGCCAGTTTGTTGACGAGGTGTTGGAAGGCCATCGATTATTAAATGAGAAAAAGGTCCCGAGAATATTATGGGAAGAGCTTTGGGAAAATGCAGTGAAATGGGCAGGTCTTTGCCTCCCAGATTTAGTTTCTGGGAGCAAAAGTCCGGCAGTGGTGCGGGGTCGATGTGTTCTTTCCTATATCGCTGTGCGCATGATGAAAATGAAGATTATAAGCGTTGCGGATTATCTGAACGTTTCCTAGCCCACGATTTCAAAATCTCTTTTGATCGGAGAAGAGATAGCCAACAAAAATCCCGGGGTGGTTGATCTTATTCTTACGAAAGCATAATCCCATGAATCTCCCCTCTTTTTCCCCTCCGGGCTTCCTTCTCCCAGGAACGGATGCAGCATCTCGCAGAACAGTCAAAGGCTGTTTACCGAGCGAAAAACGGAACCTACGAAAAAGTGTTCGATGCCCCCGTATGAAGTAAGGGGCAGGCTCCGGAATGGCTCGCCGCCATGTGTTCCCACATTCCGGACAGACGGGAGCAAATGGTCAGATACTATGGGTATTACAGTAATGTCTGACGGACCTCGGCAAATCATTGAAACCGCCCCCTTGCCACCTCTACCCTGAAAATTCCCCGAATCCCCCTTGAAAAGGCCCCCAAACAAACCCAAAATCTTGTGCTAAAATTCCCTTGACACACAATTCCCTTTTTTGTATATTCAACTTACCCCAAAGCGAATTATTATCAGTTTTAAAAGGGTAAACAAGACCTTATGAGTGGAAAAGAGGGCCACTAATAAACCAGATCAGATAAAAGGAGTAAGAGGAAATAGTGAAGAAAACTTAAACTATGGAAAAAGGAGGATAAGAAGATGAAAAATTTAATTAAGATCATTGGGGCTTTAATTTTAGTACTGGTTATCTCTACACCCATCATTGCAGAGAAGGCACCTGATTTGGTGGTCAAGGAAATAAAGTGTGGGCCTGGTAATAAGCTCCAGTTCACTGTGGAAAACATTGGCAGTGTATCTCTGCCTTCTGGCTGGAGGGCGGTTGCGGATGTCTTTTTTGATGGGAGAAAGATGGGACATATTGACCTTGGAAGACCAACGTCCGGTGATATAACTCCAGCTCGGGGTACTGCCTCTTACTTAGTGGTCTTTGACATTCTAAGACCAGTTACTGTCAAAGTGGTTGTAGATGCTACGAATTCAATAAAAGAGTCCAATGAGGAAAATAATACCATGACCGCAACGCTTCAACCTTGCGAGATAGCCGCGCTCCCTGATCTGACGGTTACATGGTTCTCCCACGACGATAGGGTATATGTTTTGATGGTGACCATCAAGAATCTCGG
>CAYQWO010000012.1:8639-21300 GCA_964421095.1 uncultured Syntrophaceae bacterium | reverse complement strand
CTATGGGGGCTGATCCGATTGCGACCGCTGTATCTCTCACCAGCTATTCGGAGGGGAAACCAATTCCAGCTTTCATCATCCGCAAGGAGCCCAAAAAGCATGGCCGGGGTCTTTGGATTGAGGGAATCGGCAATCTACCCGAAGGAACGCCGGTAGCCATCGTGGAGGATGTAGTCACCACCGGGGGAAGCACGATCAAGGCTATTGAGCGGGCCAAGGAAGAGGGGCTGAAGGTAGTCCAGGTGTTGGCTCTGGTCGATCGAGAGGAGGGGGGAAAAGAGAACCTGAAAAAACTCGGATATGAACTGGAAACCCTATTCACCCGGCGCGATTTTCTGGACGAGTGATTTTCTCCACCAGTAAATTTTTCTCACCTGTTTTGGGTCCTACCCAGTTAAGCAGAAACACAAGAAAATCGCCAACTCTTGGCTTGACTCGAAGCCAGAATTGAGATATTTTAGGCTTCGAGGCTCTCACCGGCCAAACGCAAAAATTTTATTTCCTTTTGGTTGGCTGTCTTCCCTGAATTTTGGGTATCTGGGGAAGTAAAACGCCCTAAAATCTCATCTTTGGCGAGTGAACAGTGGAGGAAGAAAAAGAACTCTTTTTGCAGCGGAGAAGGAAAGCTGAAGAATTGCAGAGGGAGGGAATTCCCCTCTATCCCAATACCTTCCGGGTGAGCCATTCAGTGGAAGAGGTCCTCGCCTCTTATGGGAGCCGTAGCGAAGAAGATTTGCGGGCTTTAGAAACGCGTTTCGCCATGGCCGGACGCCTGGTGCGTCTGAGCAATTTTGGGAAGGCAGCTTTTTTTCACATCCAAGACCGAACCGGAAGAATTCAGGGGTATGTTCGGCGCGACCAGATGGAAGAAGGAAGCCTGAAGATATTCCGGGGGTTGGATGTCGGGGATATCGTGGGGGCCAAGGGCAAGCTTTTCCGCACGAAAACAGGCGAGCTTACCCTCATAGTGGAAGAGCTGAAACTGCTGGCCAAATCCTATCGGCCCCTGCCGGAAAAGTGGCATGGTTTAGTGGACCAGGAAACCCGATACCGGCAGCGTTATCTGGACCTTATTGTCAACTCGCGCTCGCGGGAAGTATTCCTCACGAGAAGTCGGACGATCGCCTACCTCAGGCATTTCTTGACGAGTCGGGGGTTCCTGGAAGTGGAGACCCCCATGATGCAGCCGATCCCCGGCGGCGCTATGGCTCGTCCTTTTAAGACCCATCACAACACTTTAAACATGGGGTTATACCTGCGCGTGGCCCCGGAACTCTACCTTAAACGCCTTTTGGTGGGTGGCTTTGAACGGGTTTTCGAAATCAACCGGAACTTCCGCAATGAAGGGCTCTCCACCCAACACAACCCGGAGTTCACCATGCTGGAGTTCTATCAAGCATACGCGACCTACTGGGATTTGATGGAGATGACCGAGATCATGCTCTCTTCTTTGATCAAGGAGCTCAAAGGGGAGATGGTGTTGGAGTACCAGGGAACGCGGCTGGACTTCATCCCCCCGTGGAAACGAATCAGCATCCAGGAGGGTTTGCTGACCTACGGAGAGCTAAGCCATGAGGAATTGAAAAATTACGACCGGGTTTGCAATTATGTAAGACAGCTGGGGACACCGCTTACAGGCCGCGAGCCGCTCGGGAGACTCTGGGTAGACCTTTTTGAAAAGGTGGCTGAGTCCCACCTGGTGCAGCCGACCTTCGTCACGGGATACCCGATCGAGGATTCCCCGTTGGCCCGAAAAAATGATCAAAATCCGGAGCTGGCGGACCGTTTCGAGCTTTACATCTTCGGCCGGGAGATTGCCAACGCTTTTTCCGAGCTGAACGACCCCCAGGACCAACGAGATCGCTTTGGAAGACAGGCCAAAGCCAGGGCCGGGGACGAGGAGGGAACGGACTTCCTCGACGAGGATTTTCTGCGAGCCCTGGAGTATGGGATGCCACCGGCCGCTGGAGAGGGCATCGGAGTGGATCGGTTGGTCATGCTCTTGACGGATTCCCCCTCCATCCGCGACGTAATCCTCTTTCCCCAGATGCGCCCGGAGAGAGAATGAATATTCAGCAGTTGGCGATCAGCTTTCAGCCAAAGAAGAATGAATCCTTGGCTTTTCGCTGAGGGCTGAGAACTAAATTATGCGTTACGAACTATTCATTAGCCTGCGATACCTGAAGGCCAAGCGAAAGCAAATCTTCATCTCGGTCATTACCATCATCTCCATGGCCGGAGTGGGTCTGGGGGTCATGGCGCTGGTGGTTGTCTTGTCCGTGATGAGCGGGTTTGTAGAAGATATAAAAACAAAAATCCTGGGGACAAATGCCCATCTGGTCATCCTGCAACATGGGTCGGCCATGCGGGACTACCAAGAAGTGGTGCGGAGGGCGGAAAAGGTAAATGGGGTCGTGGCCGCTACCCCCTTCATTTTTAGCCAAGCTCTGCTCACCTCCGAGACCAACGTCCACGGGATTGTGCTGCGGGGAATCGACCCGGAAACAGCGGGGCGGGTGATCAATATTGAAAGTACTCTCAAGAAAGGCTCGCTGGAAAGCTTGAAAAAGGAAGGAGGGCCCACTTTGCCCCCGGGGATTTTCATCGGCAAAGAGCTGGCCCAAAATCTGGGTGTGATGCTCGATGACACGGTGGTGGTGGTTTCTCCTATGGGTGCCTTAGCCCCTATGGGGACGGGCCCGCCGATGAAAAAATTTCGAGTCAGCGGTATTTTTGATTCAGGAATGTACGAGTACGATACCTCCCTCGCATATATCTCCCTGAAAAGTGCGCAGAAGTTTCTTACCATGGAAGATGCCGTTTCGGGGGTGGAAGTGAAAGTTCAGGATATTTACGGGGTGAAAAAAGTGGCGCAAGAGATCCAGAAAGCGTTGGGGTTCCCCTTCTGGATAAAGGATTGGATGCAGATGAATCGAAGCCTATTCGCTGCTCTGAAGCTGGAACGGGTAATGATGTTCATCCTCCTTGTGCTCATCGTTTTGGTGGCAGCCTTCGGAATCGTCAGCACGTTGATCATGGTGGTCATGGAGAAGAACAAGGACATCGCCATTCTCAAATCCATGGGGGCTACGGCTAAATCCATCATGAGGATCTTTATCCTCGAAGGGCTGATCATCGGGGTGGTGGGAACGATCCTGGGTCTTATCGGGGGATACGTGATTTGTGCCCTTCTGGCCAAATACCAATTCATTTCCCTTCCCAAGGATGTCTATTATATGTCCCATCTTCCTGTGAAAATGAACGTGCTGGATTTTTTAATCGTAGCTTTCTCGGCCATGGCGATTAGTTTGTTGGCTACCCTCTATCCTTCTTGGCAAGCCTCCAAGCTCGACCCGGCCGAGGCCATTCGCTATGAGTGAAGAAAAAGGGGCCAAGATTTATGTTCGCTGAAAATGCTTCGCCGGACTTTTTCCACCATAAGGAGGGCTAAATGGCTGGATTATTTTCCGAGGGGAAATATGAAAAAGAATTGAAGGAACTGCAGAAAAAAGCAGTTTCAGACCCGAAGAATCTCCATATCCAGGTCCGGATCGGGGACTTGCTGGAGAAAATGGGCAAACGGGTAAGGGCTTTGGAAGCCTATCGCAAGGCCTCCGACCGCTATGCCCAAGAAGGGTTCTTGATCCAGGCCATCGCCATCAATAAGGTCATTTTACGGCTGGATCCCTCGCAAGTGCAAATTCACGATCAGTTGGCCGAGCTGTACGCGAAACGGGGATTGGTTGTGGAGGAAACGAGGGAACGCATGGCGGGTGCAGAAACGGAGGCCGAAGCAGAAGAAAAGGGGCTACCCAAAATACCGCTATTTTCCGATCTAAGAAGAGAAGCACTCACCCGGGTAATGGAAAGGATTCAGGCCAAGCAATTCGCTAAGGAAACAGTCATCTGTAAGGAAGGGGACCCGGGGGATTCAATTTTCATCATCAGCCATGGAAACGTTAGCATCTTCCGGCTGGCGAAGGACGGGGAAAAAATCCGCCTCAACGAGTTGAAAGAAGGAGACTTTTTCGGAGAGTTTGGGTTCTTTGCCGACTCCAGGCGCCAGGCTACGGTGGAAGCCCTTACCGACACGACGGTCTTGGAGATTACGAAGCAGGACTTGCAAGAGATTATTCAAGAATTTCCCAGTGTATCCCAAGTCCTCTTCAAGTTCTATAAGGAGCGCGTCCTGGATACCCTTTTGGCCACCTCATCCCTTTTCAAATCCTTTCCCCCGGAGGAGCGGAGACAAATCCTGGGCAGGGTCACGATGGAAAAATTTTCCCCGGGGGCGATGGTGTTAGAAGAAGGGGCCCCGGGGGATTCTATGTATATCATCAAAAAAGGGGAAATTGAGGTTTTCACGCATGCCCCTCCGGGCAGTCCGGTGACCTTGACCCGGCTGAAAGAAGGAGATTTTTTTGGCGAGATCTCTTTGGTCACGGGCAGGCCGCGAACGGCCTCGGTAAAGGCTTTGCAGCCAGTTGAACTGGTCCGCCTGAATAAAAAGGATTTTGATCAAATCGCGGCCAACCATCCGGAGGTCAGAAAAATTGTCGAGCAATCCATCCATCTCCGATTGGCCAACAAACTCAAAGCGCTGGGAGTCTCTCGGGATAGCCCGGCAAAGGAGAGAATGGTCTGATTCCATCTACCGGTTCGGGGAATCATCCGTTGTTTCAAGCCCAAGGTCTGAAGAAATCTTTCCTCTTCGGGGGCAGCGGCAAAATCATCGAAGTCTTGAAGGGGATCGAGCTCAAAATCATGCCCGGAGAGATGCTGGGGATCGAGGGGGCCTCGGGGGCCGGGAAAAGCACCCTGTTACACATCCTGGGGGCCTTAGACCGACCCACGGAGGGGAAAGTCTATTTCGAAGATATTGATCTTTTCGGGCGGAGCGAAGCCGAATTGGCCGAGTTTCGCAACCGTCATCTGGGATTTGTCTTCCAATTTCACCATTTGCTTCCAGAATTTAGCGCTTTAGAGAACACGATGATGCCCGGGTTGATCCAGGGCATGGGTCAGAAAGAGGCGGTCCAGAAGGCTGAGAGAATCTTGGGCCAACTGGGGCTGGGAGACCGACTGCCACATAAACCCGGAGAACTTTCCGGGGGCGAACAGCAACGGGTTGCCGTGGCCCGAGCCCTGATGTTGAACCCCCGGGTGATTTTGGCTGATGAACCAACAGGAAACCTGGACTCAAAAACAGGGGAGGAAGTTCATAACTTACTGGTGAATATCAACCGCCAACAGGGGATCACGATTGTCGTCGTTACGCATAATCCCGCACTGGCCGCCAGGATGACCCGCAGGGTCAAGCTGGTGGACGGAAAATTGTATGAAAATGACTGACCCCGGCCGACGGGGGTTGGTCTCCGACGGAAGGGAGGGGCAATGGATCTCCCGACCCACGTGGCACTGGAAATGGAAACTGTTGGCAGAGGCCCCCTTAAGAAAACGGGTGTCGATGGGCAAACGGATTCTGGCTGGCATTTTTTTTTGTCTGCTGGTTCAGGTTGGTTCACTGGAAGGAAAAGCCAGTGGGCAAGAAGTGGTGAAGATCGGTATCCTTCCCTTCAAGGTTTATGCCCCCGATCCGGAGAAACTCGCGGGTTGGCCGAGGCAGCTGGCCAAAATCCTCTCCCGGGAACTCGCCAGGGATGAACGGATCATCGTGGTGGAGGAGGAAAAAATTCAGGAGGCATTGGCTCGGGCAGGCCTGGTAGAGGTCGATGAACGTTTGGCCCGGGAGATTGGGCGAACGGTCGATGCGGATTATGTCATCACTGGTTCTATCACGCAGGTCGACGGGGCCATTAGCCTCGATGCCCGGATCCTCGACGTTTATCTGCAGGGGGTTCTTTCCTCTGCTTTTGCCGTGGGGAAAGCGGCCGAAGGCTTGGAGCCCGTCGGGCAAAAGTTAGCCCAGGAGCTTAACGTCAGGGTTTTGAAAAAGGAGTTGATTTACAAGGTTCTGATCGAGGGGAACAAAACGATCGAGGAGAGCGCCATTCGGACCCAGATCAAAATGAAGCAGGGAGATATATTCTCCCCGCGGGTGCTGCGCGAAGACCTGAAGTCCATCTACCAGCTCGGATATTTCCAGGATGTCCGGGCGGAAAAACGGGATTGGGACCGAGGAATGGCTATCGTTTTCGTGGTGGAGGAAAAGCCCATCATCCGCGGAATCAAATTTTCCGGCAATAAAGCTCTAAAGACCGGCGAGCTCCATGAAGTCATAACTCTCAAATCCCGGACTATTTTGGATCTTAACGCGGTGCAGGAAAGCATAAATAGAATCCTCCGCAAGTACCACGACGAGGCGTATTTCTCCGCGGAGGTGAGTTATGAATTGGAAACTCCCAAGAAGGGAGACGTGATCGTCCATTTCAAGATCCAGGAGCATAAGAAGATCCGCATTAAGAGTATTACTTTTTCGGGTAATCTTCATTTTCCCGATGAGCAACTGAAGAAGCGGCTGCCCGAAACGAAGGAAAAAGGGTTCTTCTCTTGGGTCACCAAGTCGGGGACCTTCAAGGAAGAGATCCTGGAGAGGGACTTGGACGCCATTATGGTTTTTTATCTCCAGAGAGGCTTCTTACAGGCGAAAGTCGGCAAACCCCTGGTCACCCATGATCAGGAGGGGATTATGATCAACATCCCGGTGGAAGAAGGCCGCCAGTTCAAAGTGGGCAAAGTCGACATCCGCGGCGATTTGATCCTTCCCAAGGAACAGTTGTTCAAAATGGTGGATATTTATGTGGGGGAAATCGTCAACCGGGATAAGTTGCGGGGGAGCGTCATCAAGCTTACCGATCTGTATGCCGATAAAGGGTATGCCTTCGTGGATGTCGCCCCCCAAACCATCATCCATAAAGATCATAACCTGGCGGACTTGATCTTTGAAATCCAGAAGGGACGGGAGGTGTATTTCGAGCGGATCAATATATTGGGCAACACCAAGACTCGCGACAAGGTCATCCGCCGGCAGCTTCCGGCCGTGGAGGGCGAACTGTACAGTCTGTCGGCTGCGAAGAGAAGCCGCGAGAACCTGCACCGCCTGGGATATTTTAAAGAGATAAACCTCAGCACCAAGAAAGGAAGCGCCGACGATAAACTGGAGATGAGCGTGCAGGTGGAAGAAGGCCCCACCGGGGCGTTTAGTGTGGGAGGGGGGTACAGCTCGATCGATAAGCTTGTCGGCGTGATCCAAATCTCGCAGAACAACCTCTTTGGTCGCGGCCAGAGGTTATTCCTGGTAGCGCAAATTGGGGGCATCTCGCAGTTTTATAATTTGGGATTCACCGAACCCTTTTTATTCGACACCCGGATCTCTGCCGGGGTTGACCTATACAATACGCTACGGATTTACGATAGCTACACCGTGAGAAGAACGGGTGGAGCGGTTCGTTTTGGGTTTCCTTTGCTGGAGCAAATCCGTGGATATACCTCATACAAATATGAAACGATTAACATCAGCGACGTGCAACCTACGGCTTCTTATATGATACAGCAGAGTGTCGGAAGCTCGACCACCAGCAGTATCACCGGCACGATCCGGCGGGACACCCGGGATCATTACTTTGATACCAGCAAAGGTTCAGACAACTCGGCCTGGGTGGAGTATGCTGGCGGGATGCTGGCGGGAACGAACTACTTCACGAAATACGGCGCCAATTCTGCCTGGTGGGCTACCCCTTTCTGGAGTTCCACTTTCACGGCCCGGGGGCGAATGGGATATATTGAAGGCCGAGAAGGGCGGAACATTCCCCTTTTTGAGCGCTACCGCCTGGGCGGAATCTATTCCATCCGGGGCTTTAAAACTTGGTCGATCGGCCCTACGGCCCCGAATGGAGAGATCATCGGGGGCGACAAGGAACTGCTTTTTAATTTGGAATGGATTTTTCCTTTGATCCCGCAGGTCAAGATTAAAGGGCTTTTCTTCTTCGATGCGGGCAACGCCTGGGATGTAGGGCAGCCTTATAGGCTGGATGACTTGCGAACCAGCGTCGGCTTTGGGTTCCGCTGGATTTCTCCGGTGGGCCCCCTGAGGCTGGAATGGGGATACAACCTGAATCCAAAGCCCGGCGAGAGTACCAGTTCATGGGATTTTGCCATTGGCACGTTCTTTTAATTAGGAACGCTGCCGGGCTGGGGAGACAAAATTGAAAAGGCCTTTGCGCAACTTTGTGATACAATTTCTTGCGAAGGAGAGGGGGATGAGAAAGGGTGGGTTTTTCTTATTGTTAACGGCGTTCTGGATGGCCTTGGTTTCCTTGGCCTGGGGATCCGAGCCCATCAAGATTGCCTACGTGGACGTTCAAAAGGCTTTGAACCTCTGCGAGGCCGGCAAGGAAGCAAAAAAGCAGATCACCCTGGAAGTGGAAAGAATGCGCAGAAATTTTGTGGGGAAACAGAAGGAATTGGAAAAGCTCAAAGAAGACCTGGAAAAGCGCGGTTCCGTCCTCAGTGAAGCTGCGCGGAAGGAAAAGGAGCGAGATTACCAGGCAAAGCTGCGCGACCTGCAAAGAATGGAGCGCGATTACCAGGAAGAACTGCAGCGCAAGGAGCGGGAATTGACTGAGAGCGTCCTGAAGAAATTGGAAACTATCGTCAAGAAATTGGGAGAAGACGGGAAATACACCCTCATCCTGGAAAGAACTCACGGCGGCATTATCTACATCCCGAACTCTTTGGACCTAACCGACGAAGTGATCAAGATTTCTGACCAGAAGGGAAAATGAATTTGGAGAGGAGGGAGCTAACAGAGAGGAAAGCCACGCTGGAAAAGCTGGCGGCTTTGGTGGGGGGGGAGGTTGCCGGAGATGGCCTCCTTGAGGTAACGGGCATCGCCGGCCTGGAAGAGGCAAGAGAGGGGGAGATTACCTTTCTGGTCGAGCTCAAGAACCTTCCGCGGCTGGAAAAAACGAAGGCTTCCGCGGCCATCGTTCCGCTCTCTCTGCCCTCTTTTATCAAACCGGTAATCCGAACTCCCAATCCTTATCTGGCCTATGCCAAGATTCAGGCCTTCTTCACTCATCAACCCTACTGCCCGAAAGGAGTTGATCCCCGCGCCTGCCTCGGCCGAGATGTGAAAATCGGTCAAGAAGTTTCCATCTATCCTTTCGTATTCATCGGCGATCGATGCCAGATCGGCGACCGAGTCGTTCTATACCCAGGAGTTTACGTGGGAGAATCGGCGCAGATTGGGGAAGAAAGCATCCTCTACCCCAACGTAGTCGTCATGAATCGGTGCATCATCGGAAAGAGGGCCATCATTCACCCGGGGACCATCATCGGCAGCGATGGGTTTGGGTTCGCTCGCGATGGAGCCCAATATGTGAAGATTCCGCAGGTCGGCATCGTGCAAATCGATGATGACGTCGAAATTGGGGCTAACTGCGCGATCGATCGGGCGGCCATGGGAAAGACTTGGGTCAAAAGAGGGGTCAAAACTGACAACCTGGTCCAAATCGGGCACAACGTGACCATCGGAGAAGACACCGTGCTCGTTGCCCAGGTAGGAATTGCGGGCAGTACGGAAGTGGGGAATCGCGTTTCCCTGGGAGGACAGGCGGGAGTGGTTGACCACATCAAGATTGGAGATGGGGCCATGGTGGGAGCCCAGTCGGGGGTTGCCCAGGACGTGCTCCCCGGGCAAATCATCTCCGGCAGCCCTGCTTTCGCCCACCGGGAATGGTTGAGAACCCAGGCGGTGATTCCCAAACTACCGGAGATGAAGCGGCTTTTGAGCGCTCTGGAAAAACGGGTGAAAGCCCTGGAAGAAAAAATGCAATCGAAGGGGTAAACCTTGGAGATTCATTCCACGGCCGTTGTCCATCCCAAGTCATCGATAGCTGGCGGGGTGAAGATCGGTCCGTACAGCCTGATCGGGGAAAATGTGCGCATTGGAAGCGATACGGTCATCGAATCCCATGTGGTCGTCGAAGGGTGGAGCGAAATCGGGGAACGGTGCCACCTATTTCCGTTTGTTTCCATCGGCGCGCCCCCGCAGCACCTTCGCTACCGAGGCGAGCCAACCCGCGTGAAAATCGGCAATGATAATATCATCCGGGAATTCGTAACTATTAACCGGGCCACGGCGGAAGGAGGGGGAGAAACCGTTCTGGGCCAGGGCAACTTTATCATGGCTTATTCCCATATCGCCCACGATTGCCGGGTAGGAAACCAAGTCATTATGGCCAACGCCTCCACCTTGGCCGGGCATATTGAGGTGGAAGATTTCGCCATCGTTGGAGGATTGGTGGCCATCCACCAGTTCGTCCGGGTGGGTTGTTATGCCATCATCGGGGGGGCGTCGGCCGTGCCCAAGGATGTGCCCCCTTACATGTGTGCCTCTGGGAACCGGGCCCAGCTATTTGGTTTGAATACCGTAGGTTTGAAGAGACACCATTTTCCCGAAGCCACGATGAGCGCGCTTAAGCAGGCCTACCGCATTATTTTCCGCTCCCACATTACTCTCACGAAGGCTATAGAGAAAGTGCAGGCGGAAGTTCCGGATTTGCCGGAAATCAGGCATTTGCTGGATTTCCTCCAGAATTCCAAACGGGGCACATGCCGATGAAGCGGATGATCGGGCTGATCGCCGGCAATGGCCAGCTTCCTCAGCTGGTGGCCCGCAATATTCGGGCCTCTGGCTATCGCGTCATCGCCATCGGACACCGCGGCGAAACCCGGAAGGATTTGAGAAAATACGTGGATACCCTGAAGTGGGTGCGCATCGGGGAGTTGGGGAAGACTATTGACCTACTCCTCGAAGAAGGCGTAAAGAGAGCCCTGTTCATCGGTGGCCTCCCCAAGAAGCATTTCTTCTCCAAGGCCAGGCCCGATGCGCGGGCGCTAAAGGTTTTGAGTCGGCTGCGCGATAAAAAGGATGATGCCATTCTGCGGGCGATTGCGGAAGAAGTCGAAAGTGCCGGAATCCGAGTGGAGAGCCCGGTTCCTTTCCTTAAAAAAAATATGGCCCCGAAAGGCTGCTGGACAGAGAGGAAGCCTACGAAACGCGAAGAAAAAGACATTTCCTTTGGCTGGGGGATTGCCAAAAGAGTGGGTGAGCTCGATGTGGGGCAAAGCGTCGTTGTCAAGGACCTGATCGTCCTGGCCATCGAGGCTATGGAGGGAACGAATGAAACCATCCGCCGTGGAGGATTACTCGGGCGCGGCGATGTAGTGGTCGTCAAAGTCTGTAAACCCAAACAGGACCTGCGGCTGGACCTTCCGGTTATCGGCCCGGAGACGGTCGAAACCCTGAAAGAAGGCAAAGCTTCCGCCTTGGCTGTGGAGGCAGGGAAAACGATCGTGATCGATAAAGAGAGGGTTATCCGCGAAGCGGACCGGAATCATTTATGCCTCATCGGAATATAAAAAATGGTCAAATGGGCCCTAGGCGTCAGAAGCTGAAGGTAGGGGTCATTGGCATCGGCTACCTGGGGAAGTTCCACGTGGAGAAGTATGCGTCGATTCCGGAGGTTGAAATCGTGGGGCTGGCTGACCGCATCGTCCATAGGGCGAAAGAGTGGGCTGATCGGCTGGGCACCCGGGCCTTTTCAGATTATCACGAGCTTCTGGGAGGGGTGGATGCGGTGAGCGTGGTTGTGCCCACAGACCAGCACCACCGCGTGGCCAAAGATTTTTTGCAGTCTGGAAGCGATGTGCTTTTGGAAAAGCCCATATGCTCCACCCTCTGGGAAGCTGAAGACCTGATTTCCACGGCTGAGAAATACGGGCGAATTCTACAAGTGGGACACCTGGAGAGGTTCAACCCGGCCGTTTTGGCAGTCCGGGAGATGGTCCGCACCCCTCTCTTTATTGAATCTCACCGTCTCACGCCTTATCGGGGACGGGGTATAGAAGTGGATGTGGTGCTGGACTTGATGATCCACGACCTAGATATCATACTTAGCGTCGTGCGCGCCAAGGTGGAACATATTCACGCCGTGGGAGTGCCGGTGCTGACAGAAAAAGTGGACATTGCAAATGCCCGAGTCCAGTTCCAAGGCGGTTGTGTTGCGAACATTACCGCCAGCCGAATTTCGATCGAGGATCAACGGCGGATTCGCATTTTTCAACCCGAGACCTATTTGGCTGTGGATTACGCCCACAAGAAGGTGGCCATGTACCGGCGAATCTTCCCAGCAGGTAAACCGAATGCCGAAATTATTTCGGAGCCGGTCAGAGTAGAACACGGCGACCCCCTGGAGATTGAGGTCCGCTCCTTCATCCATTCCTCGATGAACCGAACAACTCCCGTGGTTACAGCGGAAGACGGAAAGAAAGCCCTGGCCTTAGCCATGGATATTAACGAGCAGATTCGGGCGAATATCAAAAAAATCCCCTCCATTACTTCTTTCTACGAGATGAGAGAAGGCCTTCCGGACGCGACCTGGTAGGTAGCGGCCGAAGGGGAAGAAGATTGTAATTTGGGCTCCGGGAAGAAAAAAATCATGATGGTGGCTGGAGAGGCTTCCGCGGACCTTCATGGCTCCAGGGTCGTAGAAGCCTTACGCCGTTTGGACCCTGAAATCGTGGTGTATGGAATGGGAGGCGAGCACATGCGCCGGGCTGGGGCCGAATTGATCATCGATTCCTCTCAACTGGCTGTGGTGGGAATTACCGAGGTATTTGGACGAATCAGGGGTTT
>CAYQWO010000012.1:1357-8539 GCA_964421095.1 uncultured Syntrophaceae bacterium | reverse complement strand
CCCGGTGATCGCCCTTCTGCCCGGAAGTCGGGAGAAAGAAATCCAGACACTATTGCCGGAGATGCTCCGGGCGGCCGATATTTTAGTTGAAAAAAAACCAGCGGCCAAATTCATCTTACCAGCTGCCCCGACAGTCAATGTTCAGGAATTGAAAAAATTTTTGTACCCCCATACCATTCCTATATCGGTGGTCGAGGACCAGACCTACCGGACCATCATGGCTGCTGACTTGGTCATCGTCGCCTCCGGTACGGCTACCTTGGAGACAGCCATTCTTGGAAAACCCATGGTGATCGTCTACCAGGTTTCTCCCCTAAGCTACTGGGTTGGGAAAGCCATGGTGAAAGTGAACTGGATTGGACTGGTAAACATCGTCGCTGGGAAAAAAGTGGTCCCCGAGCTTCTTCAGGAAGAGGCTCGAGGCGAACGGATTGCTGCCGAGGCGCTACGGATTTTGAATGACGAGGCCTACCGGAGAGAGATGGTCGAAGAGTTAGCGGAGGTCAGGAAAAAGCTGGGCACTCCAGGTGCGGCCACCCGAGTCGCCCGCATGGCTTTGGAAATGATCGAAGCAAATAAAGTCGCCAGCAATCAGCTTTCAGCAAGAAATTAAAGTATGCACCTTTATCGCCGATTGTTGCAGTTTATCAAGCCTTACTGGACGCGCTTAGCCGGGGCGATGGTCTGCATGCTCTTTGTTTCGGCAGCTACTTCGGCCACGGCCTATTTGGTCAAACCGGTTCTGGATGATATTTTCTTCCAAAGGGACTTGGATAGACTCAAGCTGCTTCCTTTGGTCATCGTTGGATTGTTTGTATTCAAAGGTATTTTTGATTATGGGCAAGCCTACCTCATGTCCTACGTCGGCCAGCGGATCATCGCTGACCTGCGAGAGAAAATCTATAACCACCTCCAATCCTTATCCCTTTCCTTTTTTACCCGGAACCCAACCGGGGTCCTGATGTCCCGGATTACCAATGATGTTACCCTAATTCAGGGAGCGGTGACGGATGCGGTTACGGGATTGTTGAAGGATTTTTTTACGATCATCGGTTTAGTGGGAGTAATATTTTACACCGACTGGAAGTTGGCGATTGCGGCCGTCGTGGTTTTCCCCTTAGCCATCTACCCGATCGTTAACTTTGGAAGGAAACTGCGGTCTTATAGCGCCCGCAGCCAGACGACCATGGGGGATATCTCGACCATTCTCCTGGAGACCATTTCCGGAAGTCGCATCGTCAAAGCTTTCAATATGGAAGACTACGAGCGAAAACGCTTTGCCAAGGAGAATCGGAGGCTTTTGGGAATTATCATGAAATCTGTCCGAGTCCGGGCAATTTCTCATCCTCTGATGGAAACGCTCGGTGGCCTGGGAATCGCTTTTATCGTATTTTATGGCGGCTACAATGTCATCAAAGGAGTATCCACTCCGGGCACCTTCTTTTCCTTTCTGGCGGCCCTACTGATGCTCTACGAGCCCGTAAAGCGCTTGAGCGGTGTTAATAATGCTATTCAGCAGGGATTGGCGGCCGCCTCCAGAATTTTCGAAGTTTTGGACACGGTTCCGGAAATCCGCAGCAAACCGGGGGCCAAAGTTCTTTCTTCCGTCCCCAAAGGGATCGAATACCAAAATGTCTCCTTCAAGTATGAGGAAGATTGGGTCTTGAAAAATATCAACTTTCATATCAAAGCCGGTGAGATGGTGGCTTTTGTTGGGGCCAGTGGGGGAGGAAAAACCACCCTGGTCAATCTATTGCCCCGGTTCTACGATGTCAGCTCTGGGAGGGTACTGATCGATGGCTGGGACATCCGCGATGTGACCGTGGGATCCCTACGGGGGATGATCGGCATCGTCACGCAACAGACCATCCTCTTTAATGACACCGTGAAGAATAACATCGCCTACGGAAAGATCGACCAGCCCTTTGAGGAGATCGTGAAGGCTGCCCAAGCGGCCTACGCCCACGGGTTCATTCAGAATTTACCCCGAGGATATGATACGATCATCGGGGAACAGGGGGTAAAACTTTCAGGGGGAGAACGCCAGCGCATCAGCATTGCTCGGGCCCTGCTCAAGAACGCCCCCATCCTGATCTTGGATGAAGCGACTTCCTCTTTGGACTCTGAGTCTGAAATAGAGGTTCAGAAAGCGCTGGAATTTTTAATGCAAGGCCGCACGACTTTGGTGATTGCTCATCGACTTTCCACGATCCGCAAAGCGGATCGTATTGTGGTCATCAACAATGGGATTATAGTTGAAGAGGGAACCCATGAAGAGTTATTGGAGAAAGAAGGAGAGTATAGAAGATTATACTTACTCCAATTCATCGATAGTGACCTAGAGAAAGCGAATGGGCTGGAGAACGGACAAAAACTTTCCGTCATCTCTTGAAGGAGGGGTTAAAAAATAAAAACTCATAAATAATTAGATGGCAAATTCCAATATATTTTTTAAAAATTTGACCAGCATTCCCCAAAGAGAAAGTAAGCTGAAGAGGGTAGGGGGTACCCCTCTTTGCTTGCTTTCTTTTTTTTATGGTTTGGCTGTATCGGCCCGGCTATCCTTTTATGCCCGAGGAATATTCCGCACCCATGCGCTTCCTTGCAAGGTGGTAAGCGTCGGAAACATCACCTTGGGAGGTACGGGAAAGACACCTTTTGTCTACCTGCTCTCTGAAATGATTCGGGCCAAGGGGTTTCGGGTAGCGATTCTCAGCCGGGGGTATAAAGGAAAATTTAAGGGTTCTTTCGCCGTAGTTACTGATGGGGAGCGAATTCTGATGGATGCGCAGGAGGCAGGGGATGAACCTTACCTTTTGGCGAAGAAACTACGGGAGGTTCCCGTGATCGTCGGCAAGGAGAGGTGGCTATCCGGGAAGTACGCCGTAGATAAATTTAAGACCGAAGTCATCATCTTGGATGATGGATTTCAGCACCTTTCTTTAAAGAGGGATTTGAACCTTCTCTTGCTCGACTCTGCCTCTCCCTTCGGTAACGGTTATTTATTCCCTCGGGGGGCACTCAGGGAACCGCTGGAGCAACTTTCCAGGGCCGATGCGCTAATTTTGACAAAGGTCGCAGAATGTGCTAACATTAAAATTTTAAAGCAGAATTTGAAAAGAGCCCTTGACGGACATCCGATTTTTGAAGTGGATTACGCCCCAGAGGAGGTCTGGGTACAGGGAAAAAAACTATCTTTGCCCCCTGCTTCCTTAAAGGGGAAGAGGATCTTAGCGTTTTCCGGGATCGCCAAGCCAGAGTCATTCCGGCACACGCTGGTGAGCCTGGAAGCCAAGATCGTCAGGATCGAAGCCTTTCCAGATCATCACTGGTATGTCCAAAAAGATGTGCATAGGCTATGGGAGAAGGCGGCGGAATTGCAGGTTGATGCTTTGGTGACAACAGAAAAAGATTTAGTTCGCCTCAAAGATTACCCTATGGGCCTGCCCATGTTGTGGGTGCTCTCCATCCAACATGTCTTCCGGGAAAATGATCAGCCGCTTTTTGAAAAATTCCTCTTTTCGCGACTGGGCTCCGGGCGATGAAGGGATTTTTTAAAAGGGACGGGGGCCAGTCGTTCGTCCCAGGGCTGCTTCTCGCGGCGATCAATCTTATTCCCCTGCGTGCCAGAATCTGGTTTCTGGAGGGCCTGGGTCAATTGCTTTTTGCAACTGACGGGCGCCACCGGCGAATCGCTGCAAGAAACCTGAGGCTATCTTTTGGAAAAAAAACAGATCAGGAAAGAACAGAGATTGCCCGTTCTGTTTTCCGGAATTTAGGTAGATTGTTGGCAGAACTTTCCTTCCTCCCCCGTCTGACTGAGGAGAATATTGGGCAGTATTTCTTTTTCGAGGGGACGGAGAATTTCTACCGCGCGTACCAAAAGGGGAAAGGGGTCCTCTTTCTCACCGCGCACTTTGGCAATTGGGAATGGATGGCCGCCAGTTTTCCACTTCTGTTTCACCGCCCTTGCCACGTGGTTGTCCGTCCTATGGATAACCGATTCTTCGATGACCTCGTGGAACGACTGCGTACATGGACGGGCAATCAGACGATTCCCAAGGAGAAATCCATGGGGCGAATCTTACGCCTATTGAAAGAAGGCCAGGTGGTTGGAGTGCTCCTGGATCAGAACGTAGACTGGCGGGAGGGAGTATTTGTAAATTTTTTTGGCGAACTTGCCTGCACGAACGCCGGGATGGCTTTGCTGGCGCTGAAAACCGGGACACCGGTGCTCCCGGTCTTCAACCTCCGGCAGGCTGATGGGCGATACCGCGTGGTCATTGAGCCAGAAATATCATTGATCAGGACCGGGGATAAAGATCTGGATGTGGAAAAAAACACAGAGCTCTTCACCAAAATTATCGAGCGCTACGTGCGCGATTATCCCGATCACTGGTTCTGGGTGCATCAGAGATGGAAGACCCGCCCCTGGCAGGCCAAGAGGCTAAAAGGATCATAAGAATCATGGGGAAGGCTTCACCGGTCCCATTTTCAGATACCAAAAAGATCCTCATCCGATCGGCGAATTGGGTGGGCGATGCGGTGATGAGCCTGCCAGCCATAAATTCTGTGCGGCTAAGTCTTCCCCAGGCAGAGATCTTCATCCTGGCCAAGCCCTGGGTAGCAGAAATCTTTCAGAAGAACCCGGTAGTGGATCAAGTATATTTTTTTCAAAGCCCCGGTATTCATCAGGGATTGCCCGGGAAATGGCGACTGGCCCGGCAACTGAAGAAGGAAGGTTTCGAATTAGCTATTCTCCTGCAAAATGCCTTCGAGGCGGCCCTGATTTCTTTCCTGGCTGGCATTCCCCGGCGTGCAGGATATAATACCGATGGAAGAGGCTTTATGCTTACCCATCCCGTGGCCTTGAGGAAGGAAATAAAAAGAGGGCATCAGGTGGACTACTACCTGGAGATGGTAGGATCACTGGGTTTCCAGCGGGCCAACCGCATCCCTTCGTTGCCAGTTTCCGCCGAGCGGCGAGAAGAAGCAGGGCGGATGTTACAATCATTTGGTTTGCAAGAATCGCAGAGGCTTATCGGCATAAGCCCAGGGGCAACCTATGGTTCAGCGAAACAGTGGTATCCGGAAAGGTATGCGGAGTTGGCGGATCGGATGGCGCGAAACTTTGGAGCCCGGATCCTGATGTTTGGAAGCGAAAGGGATAAAAAGGTTGCCCTGCAAGTTCGCCAGAATCTTCGGGTTCCCTTGATTGACCTGACAGGGGGGACTACGCTCGGACAGGCGATGGCTCTAATTGCCCACTGCGCCCTATTCATAACCAATGACTCCGGACTGATGCACGTGGCTGCCGCGCTGGGGGTGCCCGTAATTGCCATTTTTGGCTCAACCAACCCAGAGAGAACTGGGCCGGTAGGCGAAGTTTGTCGGGTAGTGCGGAAACCCGTACCCTGTGCTCCCTGCCTGAAGACCGAGTGCCCGGAAGACAGGCGTTGTATGGGCCTCATCTCTGTGGATGAGGTATACGATGAAGTAAAAACAATTTTGAGCCAAAAGTCATGAGCGCTAAACTCCCAACTCCCAGCTCCCAACTCGGAACTTTCAAAAGACACAGGGCGGTCTTCATGGACCGGGACGGGACGATCTGCGAAGAAGTGGGTTACCTGGATTCGATCGAACGGTTGCGCCTCATTCCCCGGTCGGGCGCGGCCATTAAATTACTCAACGATCGTGGATTAAAGGCTGTGGTTGTGACCAATCAGTCCGGAGTGGCCAGGGGCTTTTTCCCGGAATCGCTATTGCCGGAGCTGCACGCGGAACTGGCCCGCCAGTTGCGGCAAGAAGGAGGGCATCTGGACGGCATTTATTATTGTCCGCATCACCCGAGCGAGGGGAATGAACCCTATTTAAGGGTCTGCGACTGCCGGAAACCGGCTTCCGGTCTGCTCCTGCGGGCGGCCGCGGATTTGGGCCTGGATCTGCAAGCCTCCTATGTGATCGGGGATCATTATTCAGACGTGGAATGTGGACAGCGCGTGGGCGCCAAAGGAATCTTAGTCTTGACGGGTCATGGCGGCGAGGCGCTGGCGCAGAAAGGAAATTGGGGGACACCTCCGGATTACATAGCGCCGGACCTCTATGCGGCAGTCGAGTGGGTCATCAGTAGTGTGAAGAAGGGATGAAATCTGAAACCAGTTGCCACCCGCAGAAGATTTTGATTGTCAAGCTTAGCGCCATAGGGGACGTGGTTCAGACGCTTCCCATGGTGGAGGCCTTGAGAAGCCAATTCCCTCGAGTCCAAATTGATTGGCTCGTAGAGGAGGAGGCCAGCGATCTTCTCCTGGGTCATCCGGCGCTGAAGAGGGTGATCGTCAGCCGTCGCAAGTCCTGGCAAAGCCGGCTTTTTGGCAAGGGGGAATTCTGGTCCACTCTCTGGGAAATTGGAAAATTCATGCGCGAACTCAGAAGTTTAGAGTATGATTGGATTATCGATAACCACGGAATTCTCAAAAGCGGCCTTTTGGTTCTTTTGAGCCGGGGCAGGCGAAAGATCGGTTTCCAGGCCTCACCCGGAATTGCGGACGAAGGAAACTATCTGTTCACAAGCGAACGATATCAGCCATTGAACATTGAAAAGCATGCCCTGGAGCGTTATCTGGACTTGATCGCCCAGGTCGGAGTGAAAGTAGATAAACCAACGCTGAATTTCCCTGTGCCCGCGGCCTCTCTTCGGGAGGCCGAAAAACTTCTCCAGAATAATGGCTTCGCCCGGCATCCGTTAGTGGCCATCCATCCGGTTGCTAAATGGCCTACCAAGCAATGGCCTTTAGAGAATTTTGCACGGGTGGCCGACGCTCTGGCACAAAAAGGGGTGGCGGTCATCCTCACGGGAAGTTCTGAGGATGAAAAACCCATCCGCCAGCTCTCGGAGTGGATCAAGACTCCGCAAAAGGTGCTGAACCTTGCCGGGCAAACCAAACTGAGAGAATTGGCTGGCCTTTTTGCGCTTTCTGACCTGGTGTTGACTCTCGACACCGGACCCATGCACCTGGCCGCGGCCGTGAAAGCCCCCCTGATTGCCCTCTTTGGGCCCACGGCACCCTGGAGGACCGGCCCGTATGGGAATGGCCACATGATTCTCCGTAAATCCTTGGCTTGCAGTCCCTGTTTCAAGAAAAAATGCCCGACGATGGAATGCATGAACTCGCTTTCAGTGGA
>CAYQWO010000012.1:0-1257 GCA_964421095.1 uncultured Syntrophaceae bacterium | reverse complement strand
GGAGGATTTATGGCCCTGAATAAAGATCTCTTAGAGATCCTTGCCTGCCCTAAATGTGTACGGGACCCTGGCTGCACAGGGGAACTGGAGTACCGGGAAGCAGAGAATCAGCTGGTATGCCATCATTGTCGGTTGATCTACCGCATTGAAGATGACATCCCGATTATGCTGATCGATGAAGCAATTCCATTGGATAAGGAATAAATTTTCGCCACAGAGAACTCAGAGGCCACAGAGGACTCTGAAAAACTAAAACCAAAAATTTGAACTTTGGTGTTTGGAATTTGGATTTTCATCTCCCTATGCTCTGTGCTCTCTGTGGCTATAATAAAAAAATGGAAAAGATCTCGGTGGCCATCATTACAAAGAATGAAGAGGTGAACATTCGGGATTGTCTGCAAGGTGTGAGATGGGCGGATGAGGTCGTGGTGGTGGACAGCGGCAGCACTGATGGGACTCAGCAAATTTGCCGGGAGTTTCAGGCGCGTTTTTACCTGGAAGAATGGAAAGGTTTTTCCCAGCAGAAGAACAGCGCTATCGAGAAAACTCGGAATGAATGGGTTTTGAGTTTGGATGCAGATGAGCGGGTCAGCCCTGCCTTGCAACAAGAAATCAAAGAGGTCCTCGAGCGGGATCCATCCACCGCTGGCTATTTCATTGCCCGGAAAAATTTTTTTCTCGGCCGCTGGATTAAACACTGCGGCTGGTACCCGGATTATAACCTGAGACTTTTCCGAAAAAGCCGGGGGCGTTTTCGGGAGAGAGTGGTACACGAGCGAGTGGAGATCGAAGGGAAAGTAGGTTACCTGAAGCATCCCCTGGAGCATTACACGTATCGATCCCTGAGCGATTTTTTTCAGAGAATGGATGGTTATTCTACTTTAGCGGCCTGGGAGATGCGCCATGAAGGGAAGAAATATCGATTCTTCGACTTCTTATTCCGTCCGCCTTGGACTTTTCTGCAAATGTACATTCTGCGAGCGGGTTTTTTAGAAGGGTATCTGGGATTCCTCCTTTCGGTTCTCTACTCGTTTTATACCTTCGCCAAATACAGTAAGCTGAGAGAACTGCAGGAAAAGCGAAACAATGATTAGCATTATCACCCCGGTTCACAACTGTTTATCTCATAATGAGATTTTTTTGGAATCTTTAAGAAAATATACGTATTTTCCCTACGAATTAATTGTCATCGACAACGACTCTACAGATGGCTCTTACGAACTCTTCAAAAGGAACGAATGCAAGATTATTCGCAAC
>CAYQWO010000011.1:18776-22862 GCA_964421095.1 uncultured Syntrophaceae bacterium | reverse complement strand
CGCCCGCATCGAAAAATAGCCAGCCGCCAATCTACTACCCCGGGAACGATAAAAATCCCATTCTCACCCCCACCCTGTCCCTCCCCCGTCGGGGGGGAGGGAATTTCATCTTAATATATTTGCCCTCTTAACGCCTCGGCATGACGGGAGAGAGTAAGGTGAGGGTGCCTCCTCGCAATTTTTTCATAGCTTCCCCTTGCCAAGTCGGGGAGTAGAAATTTGTTTTCTATGTTGGGACTACGAGGAGGGACGGTCTGTCCTCAAAGCATTGCGTTTGCGCTCTAATTCGGCGACCACTTTCTTTTGCTGGCGTACCTGGGAATGAAGATTGACTTTGGAAAGAGCGGACATCAACCCTGAAATGATGAGCCCGATGAGGAGGGACAAAAAGGCCCATAAGAATAGAGGCAGTGGAATGGTTTCCCAGCCGAAATAATACCGCAGGGAGACTGGCTGGTCATTCTTAAGGGCGAAACCGATGGCCGCTGCCAAAATGAAAAGGAAAATTGCCCATTTAAATATTCTCATGGCCCCGGCGTTTAGTTTGCCAGCTTTTCAAAATACGGGAGCAGCCGGCGATAAGTCTGGCGGAGATGTTCGGGGATGATCCGCACGTCGGCGATTGTCGGCATGAAATTCATGTCCCCCTTCCAACGGGGGATGATGTGAAAATGAAGGTGACGCAGGATGCCCGCGCCCCCGACCTGTCCTAAATTCATCCCGATGTTAAACCCGTCGGGGTGGCAAGCCTCTTTGAGGATGCTGATCGATTGGCCTAAACCGCGGAAGATATCGGTCATCTCTTCCGGCTTTAATTTACTGACTTCGTGGACGTGCCGAGTCGGCGCAATCATAAGGTGGGCGTAAGTGTAAGGATACCGGTTCAGCATCACTACCGAAAAAGCGGTTCGGTGGATAATGAACCTTTTCTTATCTGATTGACCTTTCATGGGACAAAAAATGCATTTTCGGCCTTGCCGGTCTTGAAGAATATAATCCATGCGCCACGGCGCAAACAGACATTCCATACTCCCTGACTCCTTCTACGCGTTCACAAGTAGACGATCTCGCCGACCATCGTTTCACCCAGATCCAGCAGGCCAACGCTTTTCTTACCGACGACGAAACCGCCCCCAAAGGCCCCCGGATTGAAGAAAAGAATCCCTTCGCGCCTAAGCTGGGCAGGTACATGAGTATGACCATAGACGATACAATCCACCGCATCGAACTCCCGCCGGATTCGGTCCTCGATTCCCTGAGGTCCACCCCATCCATGGATCAGTCCGATTTTAAAGTTTCCGATGCGCAAGGTGCGTTGAGTTGGAAGTTGCCTCCGAACGGCGGGCGCATCCATATTGCCGCAAACCGCCTGGATTTCCTTCCCTGCAAAGGGCTGCAAGACCGCGAATTCAGTGATATCCCCGGCGTGTAGGACCATCTCGATGTCCTTAAATGGACCGGCCATAAGCTCTTCCAGCTCTCGGGTGGCCTGCCGAAGATGTGTATCTGCGATGACCCCAACTTTCATGCTCAGCCTTATCTTTCCCCCAAATAATCTTTTATATTATATTCCTTTCTTTTTCAAGAACAAGTTCTTTTCCGCTTCAGCGACGATCCCTTTTTATTCCATGGGCAAAAGGCCATACAAAGGCATTCGGGCCTTTGCCGATCGGGGAAAGCGAATGGGAGGTAAAAAGAGGGATGGCGTTTGGGTTGGTTTTCCCGGGTTGATCAGGATGAGGGAGGTTTCATAGCAGGGAGCACTTCGCTAAATTTTTGTCAACTCCACTTCACCCCAGGCGCCCAATTTGTCTCCGATGATGATGACTACACCCGTGAGGCCGGCAATGGTTTTGGCTTTTTCCAAGCCTTTGGGGAGGTCGGCGGAAGAGCCGACAAGGTTTCCCACAGCCGTGGCCGCTGCATCGGCCAGCGAGGCAGACGGGGCAAGGACGCAAACCGCGTCAGCCCGGCCAAAACTCAGGGAAGGGCCGACGGTGCCCGAAGAGGTACACACTCCCCATCCATGATCGGCGGCAGGAATTCTCAGCCCTACCCGGAAGCTTAAAGGAGAACTGCCAGCAAAAATGCCTACCTGCAACTCTTTGGCGGAATGGATGAAGATATCCCCGCCATTCTCCACAATGACCTCGGTCGAGGCGGCCAAAAGATCTTTACCGACAGCTTCGGCCATTGCTCCGGCAACACCAGCCATGGGTCCCACTCCGGCACATTGGCCGGCTTGGATCATGTCCCGGACGATTGGCGGAGCAAATTCATCGTTCGCCGTAGGGATAAGCGACCGAAAAAATTCAGGGTGTTGGGAGATGTATCGCTCGAGCTGAAAACGGTGGTGAATGACCGCCAGGCGGGCCATTTCCCGGAGGTCATGAGTGGCCTTGATGTAAAGGTCTGTTTCCTTCACAGAGACTTGGAATGAAACCAGCCCATGGTCCGGGAGGAGGTGGCGATAGGTTCTTTCCTGGTATCCTTGACCATCTTTAGTTCCCATTCTTAATTTTTTTGCCACAGAGTTGGCAGAAAACGCCTTTTCTCTGCGTCCTCTGCGGTGAAATTTTTTCACGCCTGGAAACTCACGGCTTCATAGCCCAACAAGTCTCGCATCCGCTGGACCAGTTGTTCAGATGAGCTTAACTTCCACTCCTCCCCCAGAACGATGACCGCCTCCCGTTTCTCTGGCAGGATCAGATGCAGGTAGGCCGGGCAATTTCCCCGGCAGTCTTGAAAAATCTCCTTGATGGCGATCAGGTCTTCCCGCCCCAGCCCCTCGGACCGCACCCGCAAATGAACGCTGGTCGTTAATTTATTCACGGCCTGTTCAAAAGAGAAAATTTCACTGGCAATGACCTTGATACTTTCTTCCCCGGCATCGACTCTGCCCTTGATAAATATTGGGTCTTCCCCCTTCAGGAGCAGGGTCGAATTCTTGTATAGCTCGGAAAAGATGATCACCTCCACCACTCCTTGTAAATCCTCCAGGGTGACGAAGGCCATGCGGTCGCCCTTTTTCGTGTTGATTTCCTTCAGAGCATTGACCACCCCCCCGATGGTGATTTCCTGGCCGTCGGCGACTTCCCAGATGCGGTGGGAATCCGTAGTGGTCAAGCGTTGTAAAGCTGCGGCGTGGGGAGTCAGGGGGTGGCCGGTCAGGTAGAAACCCAGGGTTTCTTTCTCGAAGGCCAGTCGCTGACCCTCGGGCCATGAGGGCACATCCGGAAGGAAGGGTTCAGCATGCTTGCCGGTTGGCTGCAGAGACCCGAACATGATCATCTGCGAGTTGGACCGCTGCCGTTCCAATTCCTGGGCCCATTCCATGGCTTGCTCCAGTCCAGCAAGGAGCTGGGCCCTTTGCGGGTGAATACTATCGAATGCTCCGCATTTAATCAGGCTTTCGATCACCCGCTTGTTCACTTTGCGCAGGTCTACCTTGCGGCAGAAATCAGCCAAAGATGTAAAATCCCCCTTCTCTTCGCGGGCGGCCAGGATGGACTGAATCGCCGCCAGACCTACGTTCTTTACCGCAGCCAAGCCGAAACGGATCTTTCCCCCTACGACCGTGAAATCCTGCTGGCTCTCGTTGACGCCCGGGGGTAGGACATCGATCTTCTTTTCCCGGCACTCGCTCAGGTGCCGCAAAATCTTATCGGCGTCCCCCATTTCGCTGGAAAGCAATGCCGCCATAAACTCCACGGGGTAATGAGCTTTTAAGTAGGCAGTTTGATAGGCGATGAGGGCATAGGCGGCGCTGTGTGATTTATTAAACCCGTACTCGGCAAACTTGGCCATCAGATCAAAAAGTTTCTCCGCCTTCTTCGCAGGAATCTTGTTTTTTTGGGCGCCTTCCAGGAAATTTTTCTTTTGCATGGCCATCTCATCAGCCTTTTTCTTGCCCATGGCGCGCCGCAGGATGTCCGCATCCGCCAAGCTGAAGCTGGCCAGCTGGCTAGCGATTCTCATCACCTGCTCCTGGTAGACAATTACCCCGTAGGTCTCTTGGAGGATCTCTCTAAGCTCCGGCACCTCGTATACAATGGGAACCTTGGCATGCTTGCGCTTGATAAAGTC
>CAYQWO010000011.1:4407-18676 GCA_964421095.1 uncultured Syntrophaceae bacterium | reverse complement strand
TTCATGGCGTACTGGGTGACGACTTCATTCTGCTGGCCACGATATAGGGGAACAACCTCAACCAAGGGCGAACTGGAGATCACCACTCCCGCCGCATGGGTGGAAGCGTGGCGGGGCAGCCCCTCCAGGGACTCAGCCAAGGTCAAAAGTCTTTGAACGTCGGGGTTACTCTTCGCCAGCTCCTGCAAACGGGGCTCTTGCTGAAAGGCTTCCTCCAAGGTGATATTCAGGGTATTGGGGATCATCTTAGCGATCCGGTCCACCTCGCCGTAGGGCATATCCAGGGCCCGGCCGACATCCCGAATGACGGCCCGGGCCTGCATCTTTCCGAAGGTAATAATCTGGGCAACGTGGTCCGCGCCGTACTTGCTCTTGACGTACTGGATAACCTCATCCCTTCCTTGGATACAAAAATCGATGTCGATATCTGGCGGACTCACCCGCTCGGGGTTGAGGAAGCGTTCGAAGAGCAGGCCGTTGGCCAAAGGGTCAATCTCCGTAATCCCCAGGCAATAGGCCACGAGAGAGCCTGCGCCCGAACCCCGTCCCGGCCCCACCGGAATGTTCCTTTCTTTGGCGTAACGGATGAAATCGGCTACGATCAGAAAGTATCCGGCAAGACCCATCTTCTGGATCATGCCCAACTCCTTCTGGAGGCGATCACGATAAAAATCGGGGGACAAGGATCGAGGCTCACGCTTCGCCCTCATTTCAGAAAGGCGTTTTTCCAGCCCTTGCTGGGCGGATTTCTCCAGAAAACTGTCCAGGGTCTCTCCGGGAGGAACCTGAAACTTGGGGAATTGCAGCTCGTTCAGTTTGAGCTCCAGGTTGCAGCGCTCGGCAATTTCCACGGTGTTCTGCAGGGACTCGGGGCAGTAACTGAACAGTTCTTCCATTTCTTCTGCCGAACGGAAGAAAAATTCTTCGGTGGAAAACTGCATCCGGTCCACATCCCGCAGGGTTTTGCCGGTCTGGATGCAAAGGAGGATCTCGTGCGCTTTGGCATCCTCCCTCCGTAGATAGTGACAGTCATTGGTGGCGACCAAGGGCAGGGAGAGTTCGCGGGCGATTTCCAGCATTCCGGCATTCACCCTCTTCTGTTCGGGGATTTTGTTCTCCTGGATCTCCAGGTAGAAGCGCCGGTCGCGGAAAATCGTTTTCAGTTCCTCTGCGGCTTGCAAGGCTTTCCCTTTATCGCCGCTGGCCAGGAAGAAAGGGATTTCGCCCTTCAGGCAGGCGCTGAGGGCGATGAGGCCTTCATTGTATTTCTGCAGCAGTTCCTTATCGACTCGCGGCCGGTAGTAGAATCCTTCGAAATATCCCGCGGATACCAGCTTCATCAGATTGCGGTAGCCAACCAGGTTCTTGGCCAGAAGGATCAGGTGGAAAGAAGCTTCGGAAATCCCCCGGGAGGCCTTCTCGAAGCGGCTGCCGGGAGCCACATAGACCTCACAGCCGATGATGGGCTTGATCCCGTTTCGTTCCGCCTGCTGGTAAAATTCGATGACCCCGAACATGGAACCATGGTCCGTAACCGCCAGCGCGGGCATGCGGTAGTTCTTCGCCAGCTTGAAGAGCTCTTCCAGACGGATAGCGCCGTCCAGAAGACTGAACTGGGTATGCAAATGGAGATGCACAAAATTGGCGTGTTTCATACAAAATGCTTTAAATTTTGATAGAAGTCTTTTCCTGTTTACTCGTTACTGGTCACTACTTACTCGTTACTATTTATTGCTTACGTTAGGCGCTTTGCTCTATGCCTATTATTCCCATTCGATCGTGCTGGGAGGTTTGGAAGAAATATCATAGACGACCCGGTTCACGCCTTTCACTTCATTAATCACCCGGTTGGAGATCGTCCCCAGGAGCTCCGCAGGGAGCGGGACCCAGTCGGCGGTCATTCCATCTAAGCTCTGGACTACCCTCAGGGCGATGACGCGTTCATAGGTCCGCTCGTCTCCCATCACTCCCACCGTATAAACGGGGAGCAGGACCGCAAAGGACTGCCAGACTTTTGTGTACCACCCTGTTCGGCGCATCTCCTCTTCAACGATGGCCTCCGCTTCCCGCAAGATAGTCAGGTCTTCCCTGGTTACTGGCCCCAGGATGCGCACGGCCAATCCTGGGCCCGGGAATGGTTGGCGTTCGATTAGCTCTTGGGGGAGGCCGATCTCTTTGCCCACCTCGCGCACTTCGTCCTTGAAGAGCTCCTTCAGCGGCTCAATCAGTTTGAGAGGCATCCGTTCGGGTAGGCCGCCCACGTTGTGGTGGCTCTTGATCTTGGCGGAAGGTCCCCGATAAGAGGTGGATTCGATTACGTCAGGATAGAGGGTCCCCTGGGCCAAAAAGGATGCCCCCCCGATCTTCTGAGCTTCTTTCTCGAACAGGAAAATGAATTCATTGCCGATGATCTTGCGCTTCTTCTCCGGGTCTACCACGCCCGCCAATTTTTCCAGGAAGATTTCTGCGGCGTCCACAGCCTTCAGGTTCAACCCGATATGTCTTCCGAAAAGCTCCTGAACTTTCTGGGCTTCCCCCTTCCGCAGTAACCCATTGTCCACGAAGATGCTTGTGGCCCGGTCCCCCACCGCCCGATGCAGGAGAACCGCGACCACCGAAGAATCCACGCCGCCACTCAGCGCACAGAGCACCCGCCCATCCCCGATCTCTTCCTGCAGGGAATGAACCGTCCGGGCGACGAAGGATTCCATTGTCCAATCGGCCGGGCATTGGCAGATGCGGAAGAGAAAATTTTTCAGGATTTCCTTTCCCAGCGGGGTGTGGACAACCTCCGGATGAAACTGCACCCCGAAAGCTCGCAGGCTCCCGCTCTTCATCGCCGCCACAGGGGAATTGGCCGAATGGGCGATGGCCCGGAAACCCGGTGGAGGAATTTCGATCCGGTCTCCGTGGCTCATCCACACCTGAATCGGGGCCCCATGATTCAGACCGGCGAAAAGGTCCGCGGCGTCGTCGATGAAGAGCTCGCTGCGGCCATACTCGCGCTTGAGCGACTTGCTGACCTCCCCCCCGAGGACATGGGTCATGAGCTGCATCCCATAGCAGATGCCCAGCGTGGGGATACCCATATGGAAAAGCTCCGGGGGATTTAGAGGAGCTCCCGGTTCATAAACGCTCGCCGGCCCTCCCGAGAGGATGATTCCTTGGGGTTGGAATGTATGAATGGCCTCCAGGCCGACATGGAAAGGATGAATCTCGCAGTACACCTGGCATTCCCGCACCCGGCGGGCGATTAACTGGGTGGTCTGCGAACCATAATCGAGGATTAAAATGCGGCCCTGAAAGTCCTTCCCCGGCATCGATCAAAATTCTTTAAAGGGTCCCTCCGGCCCGACGCTATAATTCGGTGCTTCTTTCGTAATGATCACGTCGTGGACGTGGCTCTCTCGCAAGCCGGCGCTGGTGATGCGAATGAACTTGCTTTTCTGTTTTAATTCTTTCAGATTCCGGCATCCCAAATAGCCCATGCCTGCCCGCAATCCCCCCAGAAGTTGATAAATGCTGGAGGAGAGGGGTCCCTTGTACGGCACCCGCCCTTCAATTCCTTCGGGTACAAGTTTGATATCCGCTTCCACGTCATCCTGATAATAGCGGTCTCTGCTGCCGCTTTTCATAGCCTCGATGGAGCCCATGCCCCGGTAGATCTTGTAACTCCGACCCTGGTAAAGAACCATCTCTCCCGGACTCTCATCCGTCCCGGCGAAAAGACTCCCGATCATCACCGAGTCTGCCCCCGCGGCCAGAGCTTTCGTGATATCGCCAGAAAATTTAATGCCCCCATCCGCGATGAGCGGGAGGTCGTATCGCTGCGTCATCCGCGCGCATTCCTGGATGGCCGTAATTTGCGGAACCCCCACCCCCGCAATGACTCGCGTCGTGCATATGGAGCCAGGGCCCACTCCCACCTTCACTGCGTCCGCCCCGGCCTTGGCCAAGGCCTCCGCCCCTTCCGCCGTGGCTACATTCCCGGCAATGAGCTGACCGTTGGGAAAAATTCGCTTTATGTCCCGAATGGCTTCCACGACCGCGCGGGTATGACCGTGGGCGGTATCGATGACGATGACATCCACCCCGGCCCGCAGCAGCCCCTCTACCCGGGCTTCCCGGTCTGCGGATACGCCCACCGCCGCCCCCACGCGTAACCGGCCCAGGTTATCTTTGCAGGCGTTGGGATATTTGATCGTCTTCTCGATGTCCTTGATCGTAATCAAACCTTTAAGGTTATTGTGCTCATCCACGACCAGGAGTTTCTCGATCCGGTTCTTGTGCAGCAATTTCTTTGACTCTTCCAGGGTGATGCCGACGGGGGCCGTCACCAGATTCTCTTTGGTCATCACTGCGGCAATCGGCTGGTCTAACCGGGTTTCGAACCGCAGGTCCCGGTTGGTCAAGATTCCCAGAAGCTTCCCCTGCCGGGTTACCGGCACTCCCGAGATGCGGTATTTCTTCATCACTTCTAAAGCCTCGTAGATTTTCTGATCCGGGTCCATGGTAATCGGGTCAACGATCATTCCGCTCTCGGACTTTTTCACTTTGTCCACTTCTGCAGCCTGCGCGGCGATGGATAGGTTCCGATGGATAATCCCGATCCCCCCCTCCCGAGCCATCGATATGGCGGTCTGGGCTTCCGTCACCGTATCCATAGCGGCGCTGATCAGGGGGATATGCAGACGGATGGCCTTCGTCAGAAATGTAGATACCTCTACATCCCGGGGAAGGATCGCGGATTCGGCCGGGACCAGCAGAACGTCATCAAAAGTTAGACTCACATCAATCTTCTCGGACAGCATCCTGCGCTCCTTATCGATGGGAAACACATACGCCTTAAAATACTCTATTATGCCCGACCGCAGATGTCAAGGATCAGAAAAATGGCCAGGAGTCAATATCCCGCGATCGAATTTTCCATTCCAGGCTTTTCTAAGAGAGGCGGGAAATCCCATCCAGCAGGACTCCTTCCAGCAGCCCGGAGTCGACGACCATTAGCGTTTCCAACTCGAAAACTTCCAGCAAATTCAAAGCGACCACTACCCCGGCGATGATCAAGTCTTCTCGTCCTTTCTCCAGCCCGGGAACTTGTCGCCGCTCCTGAATGGGAATCGACCGCAGGTTGAAATAAATTTTTTCCAGATTGAGGCGCGAAATTCGATGCCCGTTGATTTTTTGCGGGTCATAAACCGTGAGTCGCTGATCGATGGCCGCCAGGGTCGTCATCGTGCCTGCCGTGCCCACAAGGTACGGATGGAGCCCTTCAACCCTGAGACTCTCTTTTGCGAACTCTTGCCGGACTTCCCTCAGGACTCTCCTCGTCCGTGCCTCTAAAGACTCCAGGTCTTTCAGTGAGGGCGGGTCTTTTCTTAGGAATCTTTCCGTCAGGGCAACTGTTCCCAATTGAACGCTTTGCATCTTTCTTGGTCCTTGGCCTTCGACCCAGACCAGCTCTGTGGACCATCCCCCCACATCCGCGACGATCCGGGAAAAAGTTTTTTCCTTTAGCGACCAGAGGACCCCTTTGAGCATAAGATCAGCCTCTTCTTGCCCGGCGATTAAGCGCAAAGCGAGACCGGTATGCTTCCATACTTGCTCGATGAAGGTCTTTCCGTTTTTGGCCTCCCTTAATACGCCAGTGCCCACGGCGAAGATTTTCTCCACCCGCTCATGCCTCAGCAAATCGGCAAAGGCGGTGAGAGTCTCCAGGGTCCGGCGCATGGCCTTCTCATCAAGGTTTCCCTCTTCGGAGAAATTTCCCCCCAAGCGCGTAATGCTTCTTTCCATCCGCAGAGGGTGAATATCTGCCTTTTCGGTCCTTTCGGCCAAAAGCAGTCGGACGGTGTTCGAGCCGACGTCCAAAGAAGCGTATCGTGGTTTGGGCATGGCAGGGATACTGGGATCAGCCGCAGCGGCGCTCAAAAAGAACATTAGCCCTGAGGCAAGGAATAAAGGAAATAAAACTGGGGGAAGTTTTCTCCCCGGCTTTCCAGAAATTTGAGGATGGTCTCCTGCAGAAGAAGCTCGAGGAGGGAGAATCTTTTCTTTTCTGGGTAGATCACTTCCGGCTCCCCTTTGATGCCGGCCATCTTTGCCGCCATCGCGATGGCATCCTGAAGGTTCCCCAGCTCATCGACCAATCCCAGAGTTTTGGCTTGATCGCCCGAGAAAATTCTCCCATCCGCCAGGTTCCGCACCTTCTCCAGGGGAAGCTTTCTTCCCTCCGCCACCGCCCGGATGAACTGCTCGTGAACGTTATCCAGAACCCCCTGCAGCAATCTTTTTTCTTCGGGGGTCATTTTCCGCAGGGGAGAGCCGATGTCCTTGTGCCGGCCGCTCTTGATCACTTCAGAGCGCAAGCCGATCTTCCGTAATAAATCTTCCACGTTCAAACTCTCCACAATCACCCCGATGGACCCGGTGATGGATCCCGGGTTGGCCATAATCTTATCGGCTGCGCAGGCAATGTAATAACCTCCCGAGGCCGCCACGGAGCCCATCGAGACTAATACCCTTTTCTCTCTCTGGACCTTTTTTACCTCGGCATAGATCTCCTGGGCCGGGCCGACCCCTCCCCCCGGCGAGTCGATCCGCAGGACAATGGCCTTGATATTTTCATTCTTGCGGAACTTGATCAGCTTTTCGACGATGGGTTGGGGGTCAATGATCACCCCCTTGACCTCGATGATGGCTACCTTTTCATCCCGCCAGAGGCTTTCTTTTTGACCGGAAAAATAGGAGAAGGCCAAGATGCTGAGAAAAAAAAGGCTTAACAACACTCCGAAGACCAGAAATCCGAGTAAGAGCGGCCGTTTTTTCATCTCGGGTTATCGCTCCCGGAGGGTATCCGCTTCGCGCGCCCTCCTTTCCAAACCCTCTTTAAGCATCCGACCGAAGTCGGAGGTATCGTCATCATAGATCGGCGAAATTTCCTTGCGCGGATGTGCTTGGTAGCGGTCCACATCTTTTATACTCAGGCCGATCTTATGCTTCTTCGGATCCACGTTTATGACCACCGCTTGAATTTCGTCCCCCACTTTAGCCACTTCATTGGCCTTTTCGACCCTCTGATGGCTGACCTCGGAGATATGCACTAACCCTTCGATTCCTGGCTCAATCTCCACGAAAGCCCCGAATTTCGTGACATTCGTTACTTTCCCTTTGATCAGCTGCCCTACCTTGAAACGGTGATGCACATCATCCCAGGGGTTCTTCTGGATCTGTTTGATCCCCAGAGAGAACCGCTGGTTCTCCTTATCGATGTTTAAGACAATCGCCTGCACCTCCTGCCCCTTTTTGAAGACTTCCGAGGGGTGCTTCAGGCGCTGAGTCCAGGAGATGTCGGAGATATGGACCAGGCCATCGATCCCTTCATCAATTCCTATGAAAATGCCAAAATCGGTGATGTTCTTGATCCGTCCCTGAATTCTTGTCCCCACGGGGTAGCGCTCGGCAATAGTGTCCCAGGGGTTGGGGGTGGTCTGCTTCAACCCGAGGGAGATACGCTTTTGGGCTGGGTCCACATCCAGAACCATCACCTCTACCTCATCCCCGACTGATAAAATCTTGGAAGGATGCCTGACCCGTTTTGTCCAGGACATCTCAGAAACATGGACCAACCCTTCTACCCCTTCCAGGAGTTGAATGAAGGCCCCGTAATCCGTGATGGAGGTGACCTTTCCTTTCACCCGGGTTCCCGGGGGGAACTTTTCACTCAAATTCTGCCAAGGGTCGGGGAGGGTCTGCTTCAGGCCTAACGAGACCCGCTTGTGCTCGCGGTCAAACTGCAAAACTTTGACCTTCATCTTCGAACCGACGGTGAGAACCTCCGAAGGATGGTTGATCCTTCCCCAGGACATATCCGTGATGTGCATCAACCCGTCGATTCCCCCCAAGTCGATGAATGCGCCATAGTCGGTGATATTCTTGACAATCCCTTCGACAATTTTCCCTTCCTCCAGAGTCTCCAGGGTCTTCTGCCGCTGCATCTCCCGTTCTTTTTCCAGCAGAATGCGCCGGGACAGGACGACGTTTCCCCGCCGCCGGTTGAGCTTGATGATCTTGAATTTAAAAGTGCTGCCGATGAGCTTTTCTAAATTGCGGATGGGGTGGATGTCAATTTGGGAGCCCGGCAAGAAAGCCGGCACCCCAATATCCACCGTCAGGCCTCCCTTGATGCGGGAGACGATTTTCCCTTGAATCACCTGGTCCTCGTTCCAAGCGCGGCTGATCTCTTCCCAGAATCTAAATTTATCCGCCTTCTCCTTCGAGAGGCTAACCATCCCGATTTCTGACTCTTTCCGTTCCACATAGACATCAATATGGTCGCCTACCTCCACGGCTGGGAGGCCCTCTTTTGTGAGGAATTCGCGCAGAGCAACCTGGCCTTCAGATTTAAAGCCGATGTCTACCGTGACGAATTCCGGCCCGATATGGATAACTCGTCCGTGGACTACCTCTCCTTCCTGCACTTCGTGCAGGCTTTCCTCATAAAGCTCTTTGAAGCTTTCCCCATCTTCGGGCTTGGCTTTGGTTTCGCTGGGCTCTTCGACCCCTTCTTGCGGAGGACCATCCTCCATCTTTTCGCTAATAAAATCTTCCTCTTTTACTGACATTCAATACCCCCCCACGCATTTTCCTTCAGTAGAAACAATGAATTATATCACAATTTATAAAAATCACAATAGAAATAAAGTTTTTCGCAATAATAACGTCCGCTATCCATCCCCCATAGAACCCGAACGCCAGGAGACTTTTTCCATGATGGCCAAGATACTTTCCACGACTTCTTCGGGCGGTATTCCCGTGGAGTCGATCTGCCGAGCATCCGCAGCCGGATGAAGTGGAGCCAGTTCCCGGAACGAATCCTGCTCGTCTCTCTCTCTGATTTCCTTCTCTACCTTCTTCATGTCTGTCGAAATACCCTTGGCGGTCAATTCCCGATGACGTCTTCGAGCCCGTTCCCCGAGTTCGGCGTTCAGAAAAAATTTGTATTTCGCCCAAGGAAAAACCACCGTTCCCGTATCCCGACCTTCGGCTACGACCTTCCCTTTGGCGCCGATTTTGCGCTGGAGACGCACCATAGCCTGGCGAACAGGACGTTTCATCGATACGGCCGAGGCCATCCATCCCATCTCCGGCTCCCGAATCCTCTCGGTTACATCCTTTCCCTGACAGATCACTCGCTGTCCTTGATGACCTTCCTTGAAAGTAATATCCAGGTCCCGACATAGGCGCTTTAAAGCCCCCTCGTCTTCTGGGTTGACCCCCCGCTCTTTGACCCGAAGAGCCACCGCCCGGTACATTGCTCCCGTGTCCAGATAGAGGTATTTGAGCCGCTGGGCCAGCATTTTGCCCACGGTGCTCTTCCCGGCGCCTGCCGGGCCATCGATGGTAATGATCTCCATTTCTCTTTTTTTTCTGGCCAAAAGCTCTCCGTCCTCCTGGAAAGTCTTCTTTCATGATCCTCATAGCCCATCCGGCCAGAAAAATCAATTGAATTTTCCGCATCCTAAGAATAGAAATCTAAGAGAGGTCTGAAAGGTCAAAAAGGGGCCAGACCTCCCAGAAAAATTTCCTTGAAGAAAAAGAAAAAGAGCTTATAATGAGGAGGATTTCCGAGCCTGCTGTCCCTACGTATCCTTGGGGACTACACAAGGGGATATCGGGAAGCGGGTCAGGGTATGGTCGGAAATGCTCATGCCTCTCGAACTTCGTTCCCTTCGGCCATGAATAAATTAATGGATTTCCATAACCGCCGAATCAATTATCTGCGTATTTCCATCACGGACCGCTGTAACCTCCGTTGTCGTTACTGTATGCCCAAGGAAGGGGTTTCGCAGTTCGGCCATGCGGAGGTCCTGCGCTACGAGGAGATCCTGCGCCTGTCGGTCCTCGCCCTGAAAAAAGGGATCACCAAGATCCGGATTACGGGAGGAGAGCCGCTCGTTCGCAAGGATGCTGTCCAGCTTGTCCACCAGCTCTCTCAGCTCCGCGGCCTGCAAGACCTGTCGATAACCACGAACGGAATCCTTCTGGAAGAATTCGCCCCGGCACTCTTCCAGGCCGGACTGAAGAGGGTGAATGTCAGCATGGATTCCCTGAACGCAGAAAAGTACCGGCAGATTACCCGCGGAGGGGACCTCTCCCGGGTGTGGGCCGGGATTAAAGCGGCCAGGTGTGCAGGGATCTCCCCGATCAAGATCAACGTCGTGGCCATTGCCGGGTTTAATGACCGAGAGATCCTGGAGTTTGCCCGCCTGACGATGAAAGACCCTTACCAAGTTCGCTTCATTGAATTTATGCCCCTGGGGGATGCCAATGAATGGAGCCCGGAACGCTGTCTTTCCACCGGGGAGATCAAACGGCGGATTGAAACCTCCTATCCCCTGATTCCCTTGGAAAACGGCACCAATGATCACGATGGACCGGCACGGCTCTTTAAATTTCCTGGGGCAGCGGGGGAGATCGGGTTTATTAGCCCCATTAGCGATCACTTCTGCAACTCCTGCAATCGCCTACGACTCACGGCCGATGGGAAGCTGAAGACCTGCCTCTTCTCCGAGCAGGAGACGGACTTGAAATACCTCCTGCGCTCTGGTTGCAGCGATGAAGAATTGGAAAGGAAGCTCGACGAAGCCATCTCCACAAAACCTCTACGCCATGGAGCCATCGCCGGGGTGATGAAAAGATGCCACCGCCCCATGGTAAAGATTGGCGGTTGAGGAGCGGAAGGGACTGTTTATTCCCTGAACCATGAAATTAAAAGATATCTTCCTATCCGCCCTTTCCGGGTTTGTCCTGATCCTTGCGTTCCCCAAGTTCAACCTCGAGATTTTAGCCTGGATTGCCTTTATCCCCTGGCTATGGGCCCTTAAAAAGAAATCCCCTTTACAGGCTGCTTACCTGGGTCTGGTGGCCGGCTTTGTTTTCTTTACCGGCCTTCTGTATTGGGTCTACGTTGTGCTAACTGAATACGGTCATCTGCCGGGTCCCGTAAGCGTTTTCTTTTTGATCGTGCTCACAGGCTATCTGGCCCTGTATTTTTCAGCCTTTGCTTTTTTGTTACGCTGGGCGGCCGATAAAATCCACCTTCCAGAAACCCTCTTCGCCCCTCCCCTTTGGGTATCCCTCGAATATCTGCGGGGAATCCTCTTCTCCGGTTTCCCGTGGGGACTTTTGGGTTATTCCCAATTCTTAACCCTCCCTATGGTACAAATATCCGACATTACAGGAATCTATGGAGTCTCCTTCATCATTGTCCTGATTAACGTGTCCCTGTACCGCATGGTAGGCACTTCCTTCGATGAGGGATGGAAGCCTGCTCTGAAGGAACTGCTGGCCGCTGGAATCATTCTGGCCATGACCGGCCTCTACGGCCAGTGGAGGCTCATAGACCTTGATAAAAAAGCCAAAGGGGCAAAGTCCTTTCTCGTCGCCCTCATCCAGGGCAATATCCGCCAGGACATCAAATGGGATCCCCAGTTCCAGGAGGAAACCGTAAGAATCTATGCGGGTTTGACCCGCCAGGTAAAGTCCCAGACCCCAGATTTGATCATCTGGCCGGAGACGGCCACTCCATTTTTTTTCCAGAGCGCCCTTTCTTTCCAGTCCCGCATCCTGGAGCTGTCCCAGGAGATGGGCACTCCCCTGCTCTTCGGGGCGCCAGGCTTTGAGCGAGAGGGGCCAAAAATAAATTATTTCAACAGCGCTTTCTTGATCTCTCCGGAGAAGAAAATCCTGGGCCGGTATGATAAGGTCCACCTCGTTCCCTTCGGGGAATATGCCCCCCTTGCCGGCATTCTTGGGTTTACCCGGGACATTATCGGGGCGATCGGCGACTTCACGCCCGGGGAAGGGGTCCATAACCTTACTTTGCCCTGGGGGAAATTCGGGGTACTCATCTGTTACGAGGCCATCTTCCCGGACTTAACCCGGAGTTTTGTAGAACGGGGAGCGCAATTCCTCGTCAACATCACGAACGATGCTTGGTTCGGGCGCACGGCCGCCCCCTACCAGCACCTGTCTATGGCCACGCTGCGCGCTGTGGAGAATCACGTCCCCATCGCCAGGGCGGCCAACACGGGAATTACGGCGGTGATCGATTCCCGGGGGCGAGTCGTCCGATCCACAGACCTCTTTACAAGGGAAATCCTTTCGGGTACAATAGAAATAGCCAAATCGCGAACGTTTTACACCGAATTTGGCGATTTATTTGTTTACCTGTGTTTGGGGTTTACAGTATTATTTCTGATTTTTACCCGCCGTAAAGGGTTCTGCCGTGTGGAACGAAGTACAAGATAAAATCTCTCTTCTCGACGCCAAAATTCAAGCCCTTCGAGGTCATCTTTGACTTAGAAGCCAAAACTGCCCGCCTGCGGGAGATCGAGCAGCAAATCGTCAAACCGAATTTCTGGGACGATAACGAAAGTGCCCAAAAATTGCTCAAGGAAAGGACCGCCCTTAAGTCGGACCTGACCATCTGGGAAAATCTGAGGGCGGAGGTAGAAGACGCCAAAGGGTACCTCGAGCTGGCCCGGGAGGAAGATGATGAAGAGACCCTGCGGGAAGTTTCGGCCAAACTAACGCGGGTGGAGCAAGAGGTTCAGGCCGCAGAATTCAAGCGCATGCTCGGGGGAGAAAATGACCCCAACAATGCCATTGTCTCCATCCATTCTGGCGCCGGTGGCACCGAGGCCCAGGACTGGGCCGATATGCTCCTGCGCATGTACCTGCGTTGGTCCGAGCGTGAGGGATTTCAAACCGAGATCATTGACTACCTGCCCGGAGAGGAAGCGGGGGTCAAGAGTGTAACCTTTACGGTCAACGGGGATTATGCGTACGGCTACCTTAAGGCTGAGTCTGGAATCCATCGCCTGGTACGCATTTCGCCTTTCGACGCCGGTAAGCGCCGCCACACTTCATTCGCCTCGGTCTTTGTCTACCCGGAAATCCAGGAGAATATCGTCGTAGAGATCAATGAAGATGACTTGCGTATCGACACTTTCCGCTCCAGCGGGGCGGGTGGCCAGCATGTCAACAAAACCGACTCGGCCGTGCGCATAACACACCTGCCGACAGGCATCGTAGTGCAGTGCCAGAATGAACGTTCGCAGCATAAGAATCGGGCCATGGCCATGAAAGTCCTCAAAGCCCGCCTCTACGAGCTAAAACGGAAAGAGCAGGAGGAGAAGATGGAACAACTTCACAGCACCAAAAAAGACATCGCCTGGGGCAGTCAGATCCGCTCCTATATCCTCCAGCCCTACCGTTTGGTCAAGGACCATCGCACCAACCTGGAAGTCGGTAATGTGGACGCGGTCCTGGATGGAGACCTGAACCCCTTCATTGAAGCCTATCTCATGAAAAAAAGTAACTGAAGAATTTTTTGGACGCAGATTAACGCAGACCTTCAGGATTTAATAGAAAATGTCCGAGAACAGTCGTTTTCGCGATCGCCTCCATGATGGGTGATCTCATAATTATCTGTGTTTATCCGCGAAAATCTGCGTCCCTTCTAATAAGAAATGAAACTTTATGTCCTAGGATCGGGTACTTGCATTCCTACAGTGGAACGGGGTCCCTCCGGCCTAGCATTGGCCCTGGATTCTCACCTTATTTTTTTTGATGGAGGGGGCGGGTCTCTTCGGCAAATGGTCAGGCTGAGCCTGGATTATCGCCAGGTCGATTATTTCTGCCTCACCCATTTTCATCCGGACCACGTTTCCGATCTCGTCCCCTACCTTTTCGCCATGAATTACACGGTTGATTTTACTCGGTCTCTCCCCCTTCATATAATCGGCCCTCATGGCCTGAAGGCTTTCTATGACCGGCTCCACGGAATTTTTGGCCACTGGATCGAAGCCAAAACCTATCCGCTCTTCTTCCATGAGGTCCAAGGGAGCCGGCTTACCTTCCCTGATTTCGAAATGCAAACTTTGCCCATGGCCCATTCCGCGCCAGGCGTAGGATTCCGTGCTGAGGCTGCAGGTCGATCCCTTACTTATTCCGGGGATACAGACTACTGCGAAAACATTGTCCGGCTGGGGCGAAATGTGGACCTTCTCATTCTGGAGTGTTCTTTCCCCGATGAGAGAAAGAGTGTGGGCCACCTTACCCCTTCGCTGGCCGGAAAGATCGCCAAGGAGGCCTCTTGCCAGAGACTTCTGCTCACTCATTTCTACCCGGTATTTCAGGGGCATGATATCCTCAAGGAATGTCAGAAAGAATTTTCCGGGGAAATCCTCCTGGCGGAGGACGG
>CAYQWO010000011.1:0-4307 GCA_964421095.1 uncultured Syntrophaceae bacterium | reverse complement strand
GTTCTGGAACAATTCCTGAAAGCGAACAACGTTAAGAAGCGGAGCATGGGAAATGGAAAATTTTCAAGAGCTGGATAAAGCAAATCTGCAAACGATAGCACCGGGAATCCGGCGCTTTATTTTCACCCTCAACCAAGTTATGAGTATATACTTCGAAATCGACCCGGGGGTCGTGATCGGGGAGCACTCCCATGCGCAGGAACAAATGGGAATGCTGCTCAAAGGAAAGATGCGCTGGCGGATCCAGGGACAGCAAAGGATCCTTCAGGCCCCTGCCCTGTACCGCATCCCCTCGCAAGAACCTCACGAAGTCGAGATCCTGGGAGGAGAGCCCGCCCTCATTCTTGATATTTTCTCCCCGATTCGGGAGGACTTTCTAAAAGCCGAGCCACCTTCTTACCTGACTCATGATTCAAGAAAGGAATAATATGGAGGGGGGTGGGGTTCGCCCTCCCAAATCCGCAATCCCCAATCCGCAATTCATATGTAGCCATACGCTTCCCATCCGCCGTCGATATTCACCACGGACCCGGTCATATATGCAGAATCATCGCAGGCCAGGTAAACCGCCAAACCCAGGAGCTCCTTCACCTCCCCGATGCGGCCGAGGGGAGTCCGTTTCTCTATGGCCCCAATCGGAAGCATTCCTTTGTCAATGACTCCCTGAACTAATTCAGTGCGGAAGTATCCAGGGGCAATGGCGTTCACCCGGATATTTTTCTTCGCCCATTCAATAGCCAAAACCTTGGTGAGCATATTCGCGGCAGCTTTGCTGGAACAATACGCCGCCCTCCCAGGTGCCGCCACCAGACCATAAACCGAGGTAATATTGATAATGCAGCCTCCGCCCTGGGGAATCATCTTGCGGGCCGCGCATTGGCATCCATAAAAGACGCCAGACAAGTCCGTCGCCAGGGCCCGCTGCCAATCTTGGGGGGAAAGCTCTTCCGAAGGATGGGCCATGGAAATTCCGGCGTTATTGACCATGATATCCAGGCGGCCAAAATGCTGCACAGATTTGTTCACCATTGCTTCGACGCTTTCATAACTACAAACATCCACTTCCAAAGCCAGGGCTTTGCCACCCTCTGTATGAATCTGATTCACGATAGCCGAGAGGAGGTCCATAGACCTGCTGGCCAGAACCACAGACGCTCCCTCCTGCGCGTAGCGCATGGCAATCCCTTTGCCGATTCCTTTACTGGCTCCTGTTATGATCGCGACTTTTCCGGCGAGTTTCATATTCTCAATCCTTTGGTCAATTTGGCTGTCAGCGGTCAGCTTTCAGCAAAGAGCCTTGAAGAAATTTGGTGTCACCAGGTTTTTTAAGAAACCTCTTTCTTGGCGATCTCCTGTCTCTTTCTGCCCATCCAGGGGATGAGGGGTGAAACGAGGAGAAACAGAGCGAGGATCAGAGAGGCTGCGGATAAGGGCCGAGAAAAGAATATGGAAAAATCCCCCTGGGACATGATCAGGGATTTCCGTAGATTATTTTCCATCAGGGGGCCCAGGACAAAGGCCAGAACCAATGGGGCGCCCTCGTATTCAAATTTCTTCATCAAGTAGCCCACAATCCCAAAGATGATCATGATGTAGATATCAAAGACGGCGTTGCTCACGCTGTAGACGCCGATCAGGCAAAAAAGGAGGATCAAGGGAAAAAGGATTTTATAAGGAACTTTCAGCACCTGAACCCACATGCCAATCAGGGGCAGGTTGAGGATCAGGAGCATAATATTCCCGATGTACATGCTGGCGATGACCCCCCAGAAGAGACCGGGGTTTTGCTTCATCATTAAGGGTCCAGGTTGAACCCCGTGGATCATGAATGCTCCCAGGAGCATGGCCATGACCACGTTGGGGGGAATCCCCAGGGTCATCAGGGGGATGAACGCCCCTCCAGTTGCGGCATTGTTAGCCGCCTCTGGGGCCGCCACCCCTTCGATAGCCCCCTTTCCGAACCGCTCCGGATGCTTGGATACCCGCTTTTCCACGGCGTAGGAGATGAAGGAGGAAATTACCGCACCCCCTCCGGGGAGAATCCCCAAAAAGAAACCCAAGAGAGACCCTCTGGCCAGTGCCCCTTTGCTGTCCATCCAGTCTTTAGCCGAAGGAAGAAGACCTTTGATCTTGGTTTCGAAGATCTCCCGGCGGATGACCTGTTCAATGTTCAGCAAGACTTCCGAGACTCCAAAGAGACCCATAACAATGGGCACGAGTCCTACTCCGTCTATTAATTCCATCCATCCGAACGTAAATCGCGGGCGGGCATTGATGGAATCAAGGCCAATCAGACCCAGGACAATCCCGAAAGCAGCCATGAGCAAAGCTTTGGGCATAGAGCCATGAGCCAGGTAAATCAGGATTGTCAAACCTAAGACCATCAGGGTGAAATACTCGGGAGGGCCAAACTTGAGGGCGAATTGGGACAGTGGGGGCGCCAACAGCATCAGCCCGACGATCGATAAGGTTCCAGCGATGAAAGAACCAAAAGCAGCCATGCCCAATGCCGGTCCCGCCCGTCCCTGACGGGCCATCTGGTAGCCATCCAGGCAAGTGACCACAGAGGCGGCTTCGCCGGGAATGTTTACTAAGATCGAAGTTGTCGAACCGCCATACATGGCCCCGTAATAAATTCCGGCCAGCATGATCACCGCTGCTTCTGGCGTGGCCTTGAAAGTCATCGGAAAGAGCAGGGACATGGCCCCCACGGGCCCGATCCCCGGCAGTACCCCGATCAGAGTTCCGACGAAAACTCCGACAAAACAGTAAAACAAGTTGTCCGGTTGCAGAGCTACGAAAAACCCGATACTGAGATAATTCAGTAAATCCAATTTCTATCCGATACCCAGGAAACCCCTGGGAAGCTGGGCGCCCAGCCAGAGTTGAAATACCGCATAGGAGGTCAGGACACTCAGGATCGCTCCCAGGATGGCTACCGACCACCGCTGGGGCTCGACGGCCTTGAAAAGGAAGATGAGCAGCGGGACTGTGCTGAGGATAAACCCCAGGTGGCTGAAGGCGTAGGCGTAGAGGAAAAGGGCAGCCAGGACATAAATGTTCTTCTTCCATTTGACCTGAGACCAGAGGATTTTCATCTCTCCAGCTTTTCCCTTGTCCCGCATGGCCCGGATGAAGATGAACAAGGAGAGACCGCTCATGATGGCGCCCACCCAGAAGAACATGAAACCGGAGCCGGGGTCGTGCAAAGTCCCCAGCTCCAGGTCAACCCCTCCGTAACAGACGCCCACCCCCATCGCCATCCAGAAAAGTGAACTGACGATATCCTTGCTCTTCACCCTGACCCTGTCTCCAAAAGATTAATAAAAACTATTTTTTCTTCAACCCTAACTTGTCCACGATCTCTTTTTCCTCTTCGCACATTTCTTTTACATATTTCGCGTAATCTTCGCTATTTTTGTAAAATGGCTCCATGTCAAGCCTTTCCAGAATTTTCAGGTAATCTGGGTCTTCCATTCCTTTCTTGAAAGCGTCATGGAGAATCTTGACTACTTTGGGATCCATGCCTTTGGGGCCGGCAATCCCAAAGGGAGAGTTGGAGACGATTCCATATCCCAGCTCTTTCAAAGTGGGGACATCGGGCCATTTTTTGGTACGCTGATTTCCCCAAGTGACCAGGAGGCGAAGCTGGCCGGCATCCACCTGAGGGGCCCAGCCCGTGGAATCGGCGGTAGCGGTGACATGTCCCCCCAGAACCGCTGGGGTCGTTTCTCCCCCGCCTTTCATCGGAACCTGAATCCATTTGATGCCCTGTCGCATAGCGATCGTTTCCATGGTGATATGGAGGGAAGTCCCCGCACCCGGAGTGGCATAGGTGACCTTGTTGGGGTTGGCTTTGGCGTAGGCGATAAATTCGTTCCAGGTCTTCCAGGGCGCATCTGCCTTCACCACCACGCCGAAGGTATACCCGGTGAGATGGATGATGTAGGTGAAATCCTTCAGGGGATCCCAGCTCACCTTCATCATGTATGGTAAACGGAAGATGGTGATGGGAAGCTGGCAGACGGTGTAGCCGTCGGGTTTGGCTGTGGCAGCCATAGTAGCTCCTCCCACGGTGCCGGACCCCCCGGCTTTATTCTCAACGATGACGGGCTGACCCAGGTATTTGCTGGTGGTTTCTGCCAGAACTCGAAAACTTACATCGGTTGATCCCCCGGGAGGCCAGGGAACGATAAGGGTAACTGGTTTCGAAGGAAACTCCGCAGCCCCCACCGGCAACGCATACAGAAATAAAACCATTCCAATTCCCGCGAGTAGAAACTTTCTACGCATCTCCTCCTCCTTTC
>CAYQWO010000010.1:20632-23054 GCA_964421095.1 uncultured Syntrophaceae bacterium | reverse complement strand
GATTCTTCTGGTTTTCCCTTGGGGTAACCATAATCATCCCCGGTGAGAATAATGATGGCAAAAACAACATCTGAATCCTGTTCAAATTTCTCAATTAAAGTTTCGGCATGATTGGGTTGCTCATGAAGAATGACCGGTTCTAATTCCATTTTGGTTAGGAATTCAGCAACCGCCTCCTTTTTTTCTTCATCATTTCCATGAACGATGAACACCTTTCGGCTTTCTGATATTTCCATGCTTTCCATCCTTTTATTGATATCTGGTTTAGATCGCTCGGCAATTAACTCAATCTCCTTGCCGAGATCTATGGAAACTTTTCCCGTGTTCGATGCTTCTGTATTTTCGATCTCTTCAGTTATACCGGGCTTCGGCGGCTCCAGACTTACCTCTGGCCGCGTCTTCCCTTCATCATCCTCTGGAACTGGATAAACCTTCCCACTTTCCGATCCGGCCGCAGCTTCCATCCTTTTGCTTACCTCGGGCCTCATCTTTGCTTCATCAGGCCTGCGGACCATAAAGGGTCTTCGGCCTTCGGAGACCATCCTACTTTCAATCCTTTTAATTATATCGGGTTTAAATGGCACCCCACTTACTTCAAGTTCCTTCTTCCCTTCTTCCTGACTTTGGGCCATCAAGGCTTTTCGTTCCGATACCACCCTGCTCTCAATCTTTCTAATTACATCGGGTTTAGATAAATCTCTATTTGATTCGAATTCTTCTATGCAAATTTCCACCATTCTTAATGACGCCTGAAAATTCTTGCGTCTCTGTTTTTCCAGTAATGATTCTGGTTCATACAGGGAATAAACCTGCTGCTCACCGGCGTACAGAATTGAAGCTATAAGATGGGAATCAGGGGAAAAAATTTTGGTGAGTATATCTTTGGTAAGTGCATTCCATTGTTGGACTTCTCCTAAAGAGAGGAAATCCCTTTTCAGTAGTTCCTCCCCATCGATTTTTTTCCTTTTTAATAGCTCAATGAGTTCCTCGGGTCGTGTTGGTGGAGTTGGACTTTGGATTTCTGGAGGGGGGAAATCTTTTTGGGGTGGTTCTTCCCCCCCGGCTTTTTGCTTTTTTAATAAGTCCACTGGTTTCTCTGAAGGTGGTTTCCTCGGAATGGGAGGTGGGGGAATTATTTTGACTCTTTTAACCATCCGTGTACCCTCTTGGATCAAAAGGTATCTGCCAAAAAGTCCGCTCTTGCCCGGGAATAAGACCCAATTCCATCTCCCAGGAATATATACTTCGCATACCTGGTTGCTTCACTTTGGGCCAGTTGCCCCAGTCCTTCGAATAAGGTACAAAATGCCAAATTTTTGCGCATAAGATTGATGATATATTGGTATTTATGATCTATAGTCAGCCATATATTTTATCGTCAGAAGAAAGTTCAAACTTTAATGATAGTATTGAATGTTGTTTTGGGATGCCTTATGAGGAGGGCCGCCAGCAGTTCCAGGGTCAAAAAGACCGATTCTTTTCCCCATCCGGACATCGGGAGTCTTCTCCAACTATAGAACCCGCTATGGCCTGAATGAGGTTACCAATGATCGATCAATATCCTGTCAAGGCAGTCTAGGCTATATGATCATCACAGTTATTCAAGACGTTTTGGTTATTCTTTTAACTTCTTCGGCTATTTTGGGCAAGATTTGGCCAGTCTTGCCCTGGATCAAATAATCAGAGACCATCTCTTCGGTCAGGGGGGTTGGTTCGGCATTTATTTCAATTAAAATCGTTTCCTTTCCAAGCTGGCGTTGCTTAGCCGCCCTGGGTAGCAGGGCAAAAGGGTAGACCACCGCCGAGGTTCCGCAGACCAACATCAGGTCGCATTTCCCGGCCTCTACCAGGCTTTGTTGGGCCACATCTGCGGGAATCGGCTCGTGGAAATGAACAACGTCTGACTTCAGGACGCCACCACATCCTCGGCATAAGGGTGGTAGCTGATCTGCATTTCGTAATCGCTGCAGGTCGAATTCCCTGTCTTCAAACCGGCCGCCGCAGGAGACGCATCTCAGCTTGAAAGCATTCCCATGGTAATCCAGGACCCTTTTGCTTCCAGCCTTTTGGTGCAGGTTGTCGATATTTTGGGTAATGACGCATTTCAGAATCCCCATTCTTTCCAATTCGGCCAGGGCGTAGTGCCCGGGATTGGGCGCCATTTTTTTCAAATCACCCAGCAGCGAAGGGCCGGCTAACCGGTCTTCCCAATATTCCTTCGGATTTCTCTGGAACTTCGCATAACTCTGGTAGGCTCTTTTTTCGGCCTCCGGGTCCTTGGTCCAGATTCCCGACGGACCCCGGAAATCGGGGATTCCTGATTCCGTGGAAATCCCAGCCCCGGTCAAGGCAATGGCATAGTTGCTTTTCGCCAGGTCCGCAGCTGCTCGTTTAATTGGATCCATCATTTTGTCTCCTTCCT
>CAYQWO010000010.1:15225-20532 GCA_964421095.1 uncultured Syntrophaceae bacterium | reverse complement strand
TTCGCCAGGTCCGCAGCTGCTCGTTTAATTGGATCCATCATTTTGTCTCCTTCCTTGGCCACCTCTTCGCTCCTGCGAGAACTGGAAAAGGAGGAAGCCAATCTATAAGTTGAAAAGTTTACGTGGCCCTAGGACTGAGATGAGTCTAATAGAAAGCCACTGGCATATCAAGCGGAAATTCAACTTGTCCACCCCCAGCTTTGGGTGAAGATCTGGGCCCAGCGGGGAGGGCGATTCCTTCGGACTCCAAGGCGGTGATCCCTCCCTAGAGCGGGCGGACTTCAGCCGAGGTTTCTCGGCAGCGCTTCGAACCCGCCTTCCTTTGCGGAAACAAACTCGCTGCCCGCGGGAGAATTCTTTCCCGCCGGGATTCCTCATCCATCGCCCTCCTCGCTGGGCAATCCTAGCGAGAAAAAAAACTGGGGATGGGCAAGAAAATTCAAATCTTGACAGAGAATTGACATTATGCTATTCACCCACTGCTATCGAGGAAAATCTCTCGTTCGGCGGCCATCGAGGGGAGGGAGAAAGAAATGAGACAGTTTCGAGCAGCGGTCGTTCAGGCGGGACCTGTACCGTTTGATAGTAAGGGCTCTTTGGAGAAGGCGAGAGGTCTGATCGCGAGGGCTAAACAAGAAGGCGCGAAATTGGCTGTCTTTCCGGAAGCTTTCATTTCCGCCTATCCCAAAGGGCTCGATTTCGGCGCCCGAGTGGGGATGCGAACTCCCGAAGGACGGGCGGATTTCCAGCTCTACTGGGAGAGCGCCATTGAGGTACCTGGCCCGGCCACTGAATTCCTCGGGGCGGCAGCGCAGGATCATAATCTGTATCTGGTTATCGGGGTCATTGAACGAGATCTTGGCACCCTCTATTGCACAGCCCTATTCTTCAGTCCCGAAGGGAGGCTGCTGGGTAAGCACCGCAAACTCATGCCCACGGCTATGGAACGCCTAATCTGGGGATTCGGCGACGGTTCTACTCTGCCGGTATTCCATACGCCAATTGGCAAGATTGGCGGTGTAATTTGCTGGGAGAATTATATGCCGATGTTGCGCATGACCATGTATTCCAAGGGAATTCAGCTTTATTGCGCGCCTACGGTGGATGACCGGGATACCTGCCCGCCGACCATGCGCCATATCGGCGTAGAGGGGCGTTGTTTTGTCCTCTGCGCCTGCCAGTATATTAAACGGGGCGCCTATCCACAGGATTATCGAGCCATTCAGGGCGATGATCCGGAAACTGTCCTGATCCGGGGCGGCAGCTGCATCGTGAACCCTTTTGGAGAATTCTTAGCCGGACCCGATTATGAAGGAGAGAGGATCCTTACCGCTGAAATTGACCTGGACGATATTGCCCGCGGCAAATATGATCTCGACGTGGTAGGCCATTACGCCCGCCCCGATATATTCCAGCTATATGTGAATGAACGAGCGAATCCGGTCGTAGTCTGGAGCGCGAGCTCAGCGGGTGATCCCTTTGCCGAAGAAAAAAAGCCAGGCTGACTATGTTCTTGGATTAAGTATATCGAACTCTCATCATCTCCACTTCCCGGCGCCGCAAGAGACGAACTAACCTCATACCCCCCGTTTCTGCAAATTGCGAAAAGGACTCCAGTTTTTCTCATTTTCTGTCGAAAAGTAATAAGATGAACTCTGCCGATTCGAGATCCCGGCTGGCCGACCAGTTGGTAAAATCGGGGCTGCTGACGCAAGATCAGATCCGTCGCGCTCAGGAGGAAGCCTCGCGGACCGATATGGGTCTATGCGAAACCCTGATTTGCCTGGGTCTGATGGAAGAATCTGCCCTGGTCCATTTTGTGGCGGAGCAGTTTGATTTTCCCTTCGTTGGCCAGGAATCCCTCACCGCGGAAATCTCCACCGTGAAACGAGTCCCGCCGGAGCTGATGCGGCGGCAGGACCTCCTGCCGCTCACGCAGGTGGGCTCCACTCTGTCAGTGGCCATGGCCGATCCGACTGACCAAGCGGTGATTGATGAGCTGGCCAAACAGACAGGGCTCAAGATCCGTCCTTTCTTGGCGCCTTTCTCCGCTATTTCCGAGGTTCATCAACGTCTGAGAGCTTTTGAATCATTGGCGCAATTACCCCAGAATGAATTTGAACCCGACCGGCTAATCACTTTTTTCGAAAAGTTCGCCGATTACCGATTCGAGCGCCTGATCGGCTCTGGAGTGTTTGGCATTGTTGCTATCTGCCGTCAGCTATCCCTCGATCGTCCTGTGGCCATCAAAGTCCTCAATCCTGACTGGAATCGGATCACCCACGTGGCCGAACGTTTCCGGCGCGAAGGCCAGATCATCGCCAAGCTGGATCATCCCAATATCATCAAGGTTTACGAACAGGGCGAGCGCGACGGAATCCGCTATATCGTCATGGAATACTTTGAAGGGAAGCCCATCAACGAGTACCTTCGCGATAAGGACTGGGGCCAGAATTTGATCGTCCTCCTCCAGGTATGCAGCGCCTTAACCTATGCGCATGACCAGGGCATCATTCACCGCGACATCAAACCGGCCAATATCCTGGTGAGTAAATCGGGTGCGGTCAAGCTGCTCGATTTCGGTATCGCTCATTACGAGGTCACCCCCTCGGATTTCGACAAAGCCCAGATGATCATGGGCACGCCCAAGTATATGGCCCCCGAGCTGCGCAATGGCGCCGATCAGGCCAGTCCCGCCTCCGATCTTTACGCGTTCGGCGTGATGTGTTATGAGATTCTGACTGGCCAAGCACCCCGGGTGGAGGAGCTGGTACACCCCAGCGAGGCCGACCCGCGCCTTCCTCGTTTCTTGGGGGATGCGATTGTCCGCTGTCTGTTGCCCAGTCCGGCCCAGCGCCCGCAGTCCTTCGCTGAGATGGCTGGCTTTTTCCAGCAGACCCTAGATCAAGTCGTCTTTGGCGAAACCACGCGGGAGCGGCGACTGGAAGGAAATCAAGCGCGCCCGGAGGGGATCGAGATCCGGAAGCGCCTCTCTAAGGAAAAGGTAAAGGTGTTAGTAGTAGAAGATGATAAGACCACGCAGAAGCTTTATGAAAGATTCTTAGTGCAAGAAATTTTTGATCGAAGTTTTGCCAAGAGCGGAGGGGAGGCGCTGGAAATTTATCGCACCTGGCAACCTGATGTGATTATACTGGACATCATGCTTCCAGAAATTAGCGGCTACTCTGTATTAAAACAGATAAGGGAAGATTTCCAAAACAAAGTGATCCCGATCATAATTTCCAGCCGCCTCACCTCGAAGGATGACATCCTTTCCTGCGCCAAGTTTGGCATTCAAGGTTATTTTACCAAGCCCATAAACTGGAAAGAAATCGGTTTCCGGGTTCTGGAATGTTACCACAAAGCATTCCCGGAAATGGGGGACCAAGTTCGCGAGCTCAGGAGCCGGTTAGAAGCGAAAAAAGAGTCCAAGGCCTCGCCGTAAAAAAGCCATTCCTTTTTCGGTCTAAGGACGGGAAAATGGGCGTAAGGGGCGAGAAGAAGTCTGGGCAATTTCCTGATATTGCAGATATCAGAATTTTTCTCAGAAGGCTCTTGACGCGGTGTCCTCTGCTTCTCTATCCTTCAACCATTTTTCGATCTTACCTTTCAGGCCAAAAGTCAGGAAAATGCCCACCAAACCGGCCACAATGAGAGCAATTTTTTTCATGCCTTTCTCCCGCTGATTGTACAGTTGCAAAAAACCGAAAACGTCTCCCTAAAAATAATATCGGAAATAATTTTTTGAGACTTGAATAGCCTCCTCTGAGGTCCGATCGGTACGTTTGAGCCGCTTTTCATATGGCCTCAAACCCGCTAAACCCCTTTCGACATCCTCCGATCAAAGGCCCACCATTTTCTCATAAAATGAGGCCGTTTTAATCTCCATACTGGACAATCTCTACCCCTCCCTATCCCAAAATTAATGATGAATTCATAGTTCAGAACTTTGCCCTAAAAAACAAATTTTCTTTATTAATATAACAAATTAGAGAAGAGAAAGCAATGGTAGGCTTGAGCTTTCCCAGCCCCAGTAAGGGCCTTGGCAAGCTTTCAGCCAAAATTTAGTCAACTGATTTGGAGGTGGAACTTATTCGCTAATTACAACCGAGGCGTTATAGCGAGCGAGGTTTTTGAGTCTTAAATTATAGGTCCGCCGTTCCAGAGATTTGCAGATGGAATTGATGAGATCGGGCGCATGGAAGGGTTTGGTGATGAAGTCGCCTGCTCCCTGGCGGGTGGCCTCCTGCAGATTTTGCGGAGTCCCGTACCCGGATATAACAACGACCTCGATATCCATGTTGTGCTGTTTAATCTTCTTTAACACATCAATCCCCGAAAGGCCCGGCATTTTAAGATCAAGAGTGACAATATCAATCTTCTCTTTCTGGATACATTGGATCGCTTCTTGCCCATCCGCAGCTGTGTAGACCTCGTACTTTGGCTTGAGAATCATCCGTATCGCTTCCCTGACGCTTGATTCGTCATCCACAACCAGGATTGATCTTTTTTGGGTCATATTCCCACCTCCCAGAAGGATATTTTTCGACCCGCTATCCCAATGGGACACCTTTACGACACGCAAATTTTATGCCCGGGGAATGCAGGCCTTTAGATGATTTAAGTTATTGATTTTTCAAATTTACTTATATATTGGGGGGGATTGCAAAAGAAGCCTATGATCATTTTTGTACAACTGCAAGGTTAACTTCTTTGCTATTTTTCTACAATCCTCAAAGCAATGGCCGTCATGTCATCGGCACATCCCATGCGTCCTGCAGCATCGAGGACCGCACGGGGAACATCGGAGAAGTCTTTCATCATGGAACTAACAACAGCCCTCTGGATAAGATAAAGACTCAGGGGAGTCCAGGCGCCGTCGCTCAAGAGCAAAAGCACGTCCCGGGGTTTGAGGGTCTCGTGAATCGGCGTGGCCACTGCCAAGCCACTTCCCAAAAGAAACTTGCTTTCAGCGCCCGTGATCAGGCGACACCCTCCCTCACCGTCAACCAGGTATGCTCGGGAGTCACCCACATAAGCCCCCACAATAAAGTGGCCAATGGCGGCCACCCCGATAAAGGTGCTCTCCGGGCAGTCCAACAGGTGCGCATCCAATAACTGAATCCATCCTGCCCAGGTATCATCCTGGAAAAGCCTAGGCCACTTCTGCTGATCTAAGCTGGCCTTGGTAAACATACGCTGGAAGAGTCCAAGTGCCTTCTTGGCCGAACGGTCGGCCTTCCCTGCACCGTCACAGAGGGCAGCAAACGGAATGGTCCCGCGTCCGATTAAGAAGGCATCTTCGTT
>CAYQWO010000010.1:0-15125 GCA_964421095.1 uncultured Syntrophaceae bacterium | reverse complement strand
AATCCATAGAGCGGCAAACGGACCAAGGTGTCCCTTCACCTCTGACGTACCAGCGCCTCCCGGCAGCGACATAAAACCAAAAGCGTTTCCAAGGCATCCTCCAGGGGAAGGAAAACAGGGAGGGAGCGCTGCTCCAGAAAAGCCCTGGCCTGATCAATATATGACTTATCTCCCGTGAAGCTAACATAGATCGGCTTCTGGGGAAAATGAGAAGATAGTTCCGGGAGGGAACTGTATATTTCAGCCGGAATGTTGGGCGAAGCCAGAAGAATCGCCACCACCGCATCGACGCCGTCATCCTGCAAGAGTAATGCGATCACTTCTTTATATGCCTTTACCGGCCCGAGAATGGGCGCAATGGCCGACATATCCACAGGATTCGAGAGGGCCACCCAGGAGGCGCTAATTTCTCTCAGCCTCTTGAGCGTCGCCTCTGAATGATGGGCCATCTTCAAGCCCAGCGACTCACAGGCATCTGTCACCACCACGCCCAGGGCTCCAGAAGGAGCCAGGGAAGAAACCCGCCTCCCCGCGGGAATGGCCTGAAACGCAATTCCCTTGGCCACATTGATGAGATCGAAATAGCGGCTTACTCGGGCAATACCAGCCTGTCTGCAGGCCGCATCAAAAATCGCATCATCGCCAGCCAGAGAAGCCGTATGCGTGAGAACCCTCTCGGCCCCGGCCTTCGTCCGGCCCCCTTTGAGAATGATAACTGGCTTCTTCCGAGTCACTTCCCGGGCCACTTCGAAGAAACGGCGCGCCTGGCGAAATCCCTCCACGTACATCAGAATCGCTTTCGTTTCCGGGTCCCGGCCCAAATATTCTAAAACCTCTGCGTCTTCTACGTCGATCTTGTTTCCCAATCCGGCCACCCGGGCCACGCCAAAATTTTCAGCGGTCATGATCCATTTCATCGTGTGGGTGGCAAAGTTGCCGGTCTGGGCAATGTAGCTGATCGGCCCTCGCCGGATCTTCCCCAGCGGAAAAAAAGTTGTAGTTAGCGAAGCCGGGGTGCTGCTCAGGCCGCTGGTATTGGGGCCGATGATTCTCATCCCGGATGTTCTGGCCACCGCCAGGAGCTCCTCCTGCCGTAGAGCCCCCTGACCATCTACCTCGGCATATCCTCCCGAAGCGATCACCGCTGCTGGGACCTTCTTCTCGGCACATTCCCGTAGCGGCTCGAGGGTCTTTTCGGCCGGGACGATGAATATAGCCAGGTCTACGCTTCCGGGAATTTCTTTCACCGAGCGGTAGGAGGGAAGGCCCATGATTTCTTCCCCGCTGGGGTTGACCGGGTAGATTTTACCGGCATAGCCGTTGGCCAGCAGGTTCACCAGAATCTCGTTCCCGGCTTTCCCGGGAGTTTTCGAGGCCCCGATGATGGCCACGCTCCTGGGTTCGAAAAAATACTTAAAAACATCGGACATGGCTTTTCTAAGCATATAAATTCAATAGCCTAAGTCTTTCCAAATTTCAATTTATTATTTTATGGACGTGCGTATGCCATGTATGATGCATAGCTTACCGGATGGGCCCAAAAAGAACTGCTAAAACTTGGGGGAAAAGAAACAGGCAAGCTTGACATGGCCCGGTTATCTCTCTATAATCAACATCATTCAAAAGAAGCTAACCGGACCCAGAGATTTCATGCTCTTCGATGAATTAAAAGTGGGGGATGAGTTTACCAGCCCTTCCAAAACGCTTACCGATGCGCACTATTTGTTTTTTTCAGGACTCACCGGTGACAACCACCCCATCCACTATGACCTGGAATATGCCCGCAAGACGCGTTTCGGTAGACCAGTTGCCCACGGCCTCTTGCTGGCCTCCATGACCGCCTTGGGCGCTTCATCCATCTCCCCCCGGATGGAGGGGTTCATCCTGGTGGAGCAGGGTTCTCGTTTTCTGAAACCAGTGATGGTAGGCGATACGATCTATCCCCGGCACAGGGTGGAAAAAATCTGGCGAAAAGGCCCACGTGGTTTTGTTCGATTCGCAACTACCATCACCAACCAGAGGGGCGAGAGGGTGCTGGAAGGATTTCATGTTTATCTGGTAGAACGGGAAAAAAAGAAACTGGAGGAATCATGAACCATCCTGTATATCAAGTAATTACCGGAAGAAGGTCATGGCCCAGTCGGTACACTTTCTCTCCAGCGGTCCGGGTGGGGAATCTCCTTTTTATTTCCGGAACCACCGCCACCGATGAAAACAATCAAATCGTCGGTGGGGGCGACATTGTTGCCCAAACCCGGCATATTTTCCGCAAATTCGAGAAGTTATTGGATGAGGTCGGGGCTTCCTTCGACCATATTGTCCAGACAACGGATTACATCACCACCACCGAGGGCTACAAGGCTACGGCTGAAGTGCGACGGGAGTTCTTCAAGAATGGGTTTCCCGCCGCCACCGGAGTTATTGTGGCGGGACTTTTGCGCGAGGGGGCATTGATTGAGATTTCGGCAGTGGCCGTGATTCCCGAAGGAACATCATGAGCAAATTTTTTGAAGAATTTGAGGTAGGCGATCGATACCAGACGTACGGACGCACGATCACCGAAGGAGATCTATCCCTCTTTTGCGCCCTTGTCGGGTATCACGTACCTCTCTTCATCGACGAGGAGTATGCCCAACGGACCACCTACGGAGGGCGCATTGTCCCCAGTGCCCTGATTATGTCCTTCTCTACGGGAATGACCGAGAGTCTTTTCCGCACAACCGTCATTGCTCTCCTGGGCGTCGATCGGGGGCGATTCTTTCTTCCGGTTCGTCCCGGAGATACGATACGCACAGAGGTGGAGGTCTTGGAAAAGAAAGAGACATCGGATCCATCCCGAGGGATTGTCATTTTCCGGGACCGAGTCATCAATCAGAGGGGTGAGAAGGTGTTTGAGATTGAGAAGACCGCTCTCTTGAAGCGGAGAAGTACGGCCGATTCGGCCTGAAAGGCCGACCCTGTGCCCATCAAAATGACCAATCTCCTCTTTCAACCTCGGGAAGAAATCCGCCGGGTCCAGGACGCCAAGCTCCTAATGATGTTAGATCTTTGCGCTCGGGGACATTCCTATTATCAGCGGCGCTGGGCGGAGATAGGGATGAGCCCTCAGGAGGTTCGCGGCCTCAGCGACCTCGGGAAACTTCCTCTGACCACCAAGGGTGATTTGATGGAGGATCCGGAGAACTTCCGGCTGAAGTGTCCGGACTTGCCCCTTCCCGAAAGGGCAATATGGGAGGTGATCTACACCACCGGGACTACGGGCGATCCCACGCCTTTCTACAATACGACGCATGACTACGAAGCTTACCTGTATCAGGCCAGACGAGCAGCCGAGATCGTGGGCCTTACAGATCGGGATGTCATCGCTAACCTTTTGCCCCTGGCTCCTGCAGCCATGGGGGCTTTTGTGCGAGCATCGGCCAATGCCTATGCAGTGGGCGCAGCCATTGTGGGTGCTCTGGCAGGCCCGGAGCATGGGTCTTTTGGCATTCATCGCTCCCTCGACGAATCCGTGCGGATGGTGGAACGGCACCGAGCGACGGTCCTCTGGGGGGTCACCAGTTTTGTCCGCAGGGTAATCCTGCGCGCGGCAGAACTGGGGGCCGACTTCCGGAGCGTGCGCCTGTGTGCGGTAACGGGGGAGGCGAGTTCTCCGGGAATGCGGGAGGACATTCGGGAGCGATTGCGCGCCCTGGGCGTTAAGGACCCCATCATTTTCGATAGGTACGGGTCGACGGAGATAGGGGCGCTGGCTCAATGCCGGCAAGAGGGGGACTGGCATAATCCCGCGCCGGAGATCCTCTGCATGGAAATTGTTGACCCGGACACAGGAGCCTGCCTTCCCGATGGGAGCCGTGGCCCTCTGGCGATCACTCATCTTGACCGGCGGGGAACGGTTCTCCTAAGGTACCTGGTCGGCGACATCGCTAGCCTCACCCATGAACCCTGCCCCTACTGCGGTCGTAACGGAGAACGCCTTGTTGGGCCCATCATCCGCACGAAGGATCTGATCAAGGTGAAAGGCATGCTCCTCAACCCAACGCTGCTGATAGAGAAGATTCGCGCCGTGCCGGGGGTCGAGGAATTCCAATTTGTGGTGAAGCATCAAAATCCTTCCGACCCCTATTCCATGGATGAGCTAGTGCTGCGAGTGGCCACAAAGGAGGGGAATCGGGAAGCCCTGGGAGCAGAGCTTATCTCGATAACCGCGAGGGCAGTTGGAGTGAGGCCCTGCCTCGAGTTCGTCAGCGGGAAAGAGATCTACGACCCGACCAAACAAACCAAGGTGGATCGCTTTGTAGACTGGCGGACTTGAGGGTTTTGTTCCTGGATCCGCAAAATTGATTCTTCCCTTAGCTTTTCCCTCTCCCCGCCTAAGGCGGAAGAGGGTGGGCGCGTGGCGCCTCGCATGTATGAAAATAAAATATTAAGTGCTCTTGGGAATAAGACCTGGAGGAGGAATTCCATGGAATTGATTTTTTATGGACGGGGAGGGCAAGGAGCGGTGACGGCTGCCTCCCTCTTGGTGCAAGCGGCGGATTATGACCAGAAGTTTGCCCAGGCTCATCCCTTCTTTGGGTTCGAAAGAAGGGGAGCCCCGGTGAGCGCCTTTTTAAGGATCGATGATAAACCCATTGCAGCTCGAGGAAGGGTCCTTTTGGCCGATTGCATCGTAGTATTGGATCCCAAGCTTCCGGAGCTAATTGATCTGACGGCAGCTTTGAAAGCCCCAGCCATCGCCGTCATGAATTTGGCCAAAGAACCCCAGGGTTTAGCCATTTATGAGCGGGTCTGCAAAATCGGTCTGGTTGACGCTAATGCCATAGCTGCGGAAATCTTTGGCCCGGCAGCCATTGCTTCCACGAATACCATCATGCTGGGTGCTCTTTCCGCGGCCACCGGTTGGATACGATTGGAATCCATTCTGGAAGCCGCCAAGAAAAAATTCCGGGGGCCAGTTTTAGAGAAGAATGAAAAGGCGATTCAAAAGGGATATGAAGATACGAAAGTGGTACAGGGAGGGGCTAAGTGAAGTCAAGGGTTTTAAAATTCCAAATCCATTTGGCGCCGGTTACCGTAGACTTGGGGGGCACGAAGACCATGGCCTGGAGAACCATAAAACCAATATTTCATGACGAAAAATGCAGCCAGTGTGGGCTTTGTGCCACCTTTTGTCCCGAAGGAGTGATTTTTCAGAAAGAAGATGGGTTCTTCTACCCCGATTATGAATATTGCAAGGGCTGCGGAATATGTGCCGTGGAATGCGCCAAGAAGTGTATTGAAATGGCCAGGGAGATATGAGGAGGTCCTTGATGCCCAATAGAGAAGCATTGACCGGAAACCAAGCGGTAGCTGTGGGAGTAAAACTTTCCCGAGCCAAGGTCATTACTTCCTATCCGATTACTCCTCAGACGACGATCGTGGAAGAATTGGCGGATATGATTGCTGCCGGAGAATTGGAGGCCGAATACGTTCCCTCTGAGGGAGAGCACGGCATGGTGGGAGAAGCCATCGGCGCGGCTCTCACGGGAGTGAGAACCTTCACCTCCACTTGTGCTCAAGGGTTTCTCTTCGGGTATGAGAATATTGCCTGGATTCCCGGGGTTCGATTACCGGTGGTTATGGCCGTGACTAACCGGTCTACGGCCATGCCCTTGGATATGTACTGTGATCATTCGGATTCCATGTCGGCCAGGGATCAAGGATGGATTCAGCTATACGTGGAAAACGCCCAGGAAGCATTGGATACCATCATTCAGGCTTACCGGATTGGGGAAGACCAGCGGGTGCTCTTCCCGGTGATGGTCTGCCTGGATGGATTTTTTGTCTCCCATACAACCGAAATGGTAAACCTACCCGCTCAAGAAGAGGTGGATGAATTTTTGCCTCCCTACGAACAAAAACACATCATCCTCGATCCCGAGCGCCCCATGGAGATCGTTGGAATTCTTCCTCCCGAAGGGGACATGGCCTACGAATACTTGAAAGCTACCGATTTGGAAAAATCCCAAGAGGTCATCAAGGAAGTCAATCAAGAATTTGGAAAGAAGTTTGGCCGGTATTATGGGAACGGTTTGATAGAAAAGATTAATTGCGAGGGCGCCGAGGTCGCTATTATCACTCTGGGGTCTATGACCGGCAATGGCCGAATCGCCGTGGAAGAAATGCGCGCGGAGGGGAAAAAAGTGGGGCTCATCCGGATGCGCACCTTCCGCCCTTTCCCCAAGGAGGAAATTCGCGCCCTGGCCGAAGAGTTTAAAGTCCTGGCCGTGATTGATCGCAATCTTTCCAAAGGGTTGAACGAAGGTGCCCTTTTTACGGAGATCAAATCCATCCTCTATCCCCTGGAGAAAAGACCAAATGTTCTGGGTTTCATCAGTGGCCTTCACGGGGTAGAGATATTCGTCTCCGACTTTAAATATATGGCTGAAAAAGCCCTGGCAGTAGCTGGAGGGGCGGAAATCGAGGAAGAAGTAGAATGGATCCCCAGATTTGAACTTGAAATTCAGGAGGTCAAGCCAGTCAAACAGGAAAGAATCTACTACCCAGGAACCACTACGTGCCCGGGTTGTGCCATGGCTTTAATCTTCCGGCATGGTCTGGATATCATCGGAAGGGACATCATCCCTCTGCGGACAGCAGGCTGCCAGGCTTGGCAGTCTAGTATCCCCGGCAAGACTCTACTCAATATACCTTTGGGGAGATCCGTTTTACCCGGAGGCGCGGCTTGTGCTACGGGAGTTTTTCGGGGACTCAAAGCCCAAGGTAAAGACCAAACTCCCGTGGTTCTATTCGGGGGAGACGGAAGTATTGGAGATATGGGTTTCTTGGCCCTTTCCGGGGCAGCGGAAAGAAACGAGAATATCATCATAATCCTTTATGACAACGAAGCTTATGCCAATACGGGGCTGCAAAGGAGCGGAACTACGCCTCCTTGGGCCTGGACCTCCACAACGCCGGTGGGCGCGGTCTGGAGGGGGAAGGTTCGACCCAAGAAGGATTTACCCATGATCATGGCTGCCCATCAGGTTCCTTACGTGGCGACCGCTTCGGTTGCCTACCTGAAAGATTATGAGCAGAAAGTTAAAAAAGCCCTGGATATAAGAGGGTTTCGCTACCTGCATGTTCTTTCTCCCTGTCCGGCGAGCTGGCGCTACCCTTCAGAAAAAACCGTCGAACTGGGACGCCTAGCAGTCCAGACCGGAATGTGGATGCTCTATGAAATGGAGGATGGAAAATTCAAACTCAGCGTGAGGCCGAGCAAGTTGAAACCCGTGAAGGAATACCTATTGGCCCAAGGAAGGTTTAACCACTTAAGTGAGGAAGAGCTCGCTTCCATCCAAGAAGAAGCGAATCGCCGATGGGACCAGATGTTAGCTTGGGATCAAAAAGGAGAAATCACCCCTTAGGGTTTTAGACGAGGAGGTAAACCATGAAGCTCCCGATGATGGTGAAGATCAGGCAGGAATTTGAAGATAACTCGCTGCGAGATGTTGAAGGCCATGTCAAGAGGAAATTGGAGGAGGCCGGGATCCGCCAGCTGGTCAAACGCGGGCAGAAAATTGCTTTGACCATGGGCAGCCGGGGGATTACCGATATTGCCCGGGTGATCAAAGCAACCGTCGAGGTGCTCAAGGCTTGCCAGGCTCAACCTTATATCGTATTGGGCATGGGGAGCCATGGAGGGGCAACGGTAGAAGGCCAATTGAAGATCGCCGAAAAGTTTGGAGTGACTGAGAAGACCATGGGCGCCCCGATCAAAGCCACCATGGATGTGATGCCCGTAGGCACTACCCCTTCAGGGGTTCCCGTATTCATCGACCGCTATGCTTACGAATCCGATGGCCTCATTGTGACTCACCGGGTGAAACCCCACCGGCACGTCATGGGCCCTCACCAGAGCGGCCTTCTCAAGATGCTGACCATTGGCTTGGGAAAGCTGAAGGGTGCGGCCACGGTCCATTCTTTCGGCTGGGAAAACTTTGCCAAAAATATTCTTGAGGTTGCTTCGGTAGTTTTGAAGAAAGTCCCCATTATTTTGGGTCTGGCGATTGTGGAGAATGGCTTTGCCAAGACTGCGATCATCGAGCTGGTAAAGCCAGAAAATTTTATCGAACGGGATGCGGCTTTACTCCAGACCGCTCTAAAGATGCTTCCGCGCGTCCCCTTTGACAAGATTGATGTTCTGGTGGTCAAGGAGATGGGTAAGAACATGCCCCCGGATACGGATATTATCGGCCGTCCCACCCTGCGGTATTATTCAGAGGTCAAGAAACCTGACCCCACTCGGCTCGTACTCCTGGACCTCCACGATGATTCTCTGGGGAATGCGGTAGGAATGGGCTCCTTTGATTACACCACCCAGCGACTTTTCAAGAAGATCGATTTCAACGTGACCGCCATTAATTCCATTGCTGGAAATGTCCCTGAGGTCGGCAAGATTCCTCTTCCTCTGGAAAATGACCGTAGGGCCATTGAAGCCGCGCTGCAGAATGCCGGTTTCCCGGATGTAGAGGGAGTACGCGATATCCAGCAAGGCAAGTTGGTGGTGATCAAGAATACCAGAGAAATGCAGGTTCTCTATGCCTCGCAATGTCTGACTGGGGAAATTAACGATCCCCAAAGGGCCAAGATTGTAGGGCCGCCTTTAGAGCTTCCTTTTGATGCAGCTGGAAATCTGGCGCTGGATTTTAAGTAAAGCTTCCCCTCTCCCTCTTTAGCGGGTGAGGCTTGGGGTGGTGGTCATTTTTGAACGAAGAGAGCGCGGGGCCATGGAACGGTACGATCGCCTCATTAGCTTCATATGGATGGTTTTAGGATTGGCCCAGTGTGTGGAATCCTTCAATTTGGGGCTGGGAAGCGTTTCAGAGCCAGGGACTGGGTTCATGCCTTTTGTTATGGGCTTGGTGATGATCCTGCTCGCGGTCTCTTTGCTTTTAGAGGCTAACTTCAGCCTAAAAAGGAGCCGGCTTCATAAGGTCTCCCTCTGGTCAGAGGTTCATTGGAAAAGGGTCGTCTATATTACCATGCTCCTTTTGGCTTATTCCTTCTTGCTTCCGAAACTCGGATATATAATCGCGACCTTCCTGGTCATGGTCTTCTTGCTGAAAAGTGGAGAGCCGGTCAAATGGCCCGCAGCGATCCTGGTGGGAGCCCTCACCTCCGGCCTTTCTTATTTGATTTTTGGGTTCTGGTTGAATGTTTCTTTTCCCCGAGGGATGTTGAGCTTCTAAAGGTGGGAATATGGAATTACTTACCAACCTTTTTCATGGATTTCAAATCTCTCTCTCGCCCATCAATCTTATGTATTGTTTCATCGGGGTCCTCTTAGGGACCCTCATTGGGGTTCTGCCCGGAATTGGGCCGGCAGCGGCCAGCGCTTTAGATTTAAAAGGTCCATGGAAATGCCTATCTTAGAAAGGGGGAAAAAATGAATCGTCGCCGGATGAGAGTTTGGATGGTAAATCTCTTCACGTTTTTCTTGATGGCCGCCCAGGCCTGGGGGGCAGAAGTTTTTCCCACCAAGCCTCTGGAACTCGTGGTTCCCTTTGCCGCTGGGGGTGGGACGGATGTTATGTGCCGCACCATGGTCGCGCGGGCTGCTGCTTTCCTCAATAACCAGCCGATCGTCGTCATTAACAAGACGGGAGCAGCGACCGTGGCGGCCTCTAAGTATGTTTTGGATGGGAGGAACGACGGTTACACCCTCTATTCCACCTCCACCTCGAGCATGATGATTGTTCCCCTTATGCAAAAGACCGACTTTTCCTGGAGAGATTTCATCGGTATCGCCCAAGTGTTGCGCGGAGGAGATGGTTTCTTTGTGCGGGCGGACTTTCCTCATAATACTCTGGAGAAATTCATCGCCTACGCCAAGCAGAACCCGGGGAAAATAAAATACACCTCTGCGGGGACAGGCTCCACGACCCATCTGGCGATGGAAGGATTTGCGGCGGCGATGGGAATTGAGATCAAGCATATTCCCACCAAGGGAGATGCGGAAGCCGTTACCGCCATTCTGGGAGGCCATGTGGTCGCCGCTTCGGGAAGCTTGACTCCCTATAAACCTCACCTTGAATCAGGCAAGCTGAAATGTCTGGCTCAATATGGCGTGGAGAGGGACAAGCTTTTCCCTCAAATTCCCACTTTCAAAGAACAAGGGATTGATGTAGTCGTGGACCTGTGGCGCTGGGTAGTCGTTCCCAAAGGGGTGCCGGAAGAACGGGTAAAGATATTGGCCGCGGCCTTTAAAAACATGCTCCACGACAAAGAAACCATCGCTGCCCTGGAGAAGGTGGGCAATCCAGTTACCTATTTGTCCCCAGGGGAATACGAAACTGTTATGAAAACAAGCGAGGTGGCGATCACTCAGTTGCTTAAGATCGCCAAAATGGAAGCAAAATGAGCTGGGAAAAAATTGGAACTACAGAGTTCCACAAAAATAAACCAGAAAGGCGCAAGGCTAAAGGAGGGTGAAAATGAAAAGAAAAATTTGGGTCATGTTTTGTGTCTCTGTTCTTCTTGGTTCCCTATTAGGGTTCGCCGGGGATTCTTCCGCCGCAGCTAAAAAGTACGTCACTATCGGAACAGCCAGTGCTGGGGGAACGTTTTTTATCGTTGCCGGGGGGATTGCTGATGTGCTCAATCATAATATCCCGAATGTTTCGGCCGTCCAGCAGGTGACTCCCGGTTCGTCGGCCGAGAATATCCCAGCTTTGGAAAAGAAGCAGATTGAAATGGCCACTTGTACCAGCGACCAAGTTTATTTTGGATACAAGGGGGGCGGGATGTATAAGACTGCTTTTCCGAACATCCGGGTCATCCTGTCTCTGTATTCTGCCCCATTGCATTTTGTAGTTTTAGCCAAATCTGGCATTCAATCCCTGAAAGATTTGGAGGGGAAACGAATCGCCGCTGGCGCTCCGGGGAGCACGCAGGAATTGATGGCTCGGGAGGTCTTGAAATTCCATGGGGTCAAGAACTGGAAACATCACCGTCTGACCATCGCGGAGTCAATAAACGCCTTGCGGGATGGGACCGTAGAGGCCGCCAATCCTCCAGCCGGAGTCCCCATCTCTTCCCTGTTGGACCTTTCCACCTCCCATGACATTAAGATCTTAGCCCTGGAGAGTAAGGCCATCGATCTCATTTTGAAAGAGCATTCTTATTGGAATAAGGATGTAATTCCAGCTAAGTCTTACCGTGGTCAAAATGAGGAAATCCCCACCGTTGGCTATACTACCCTGTTCATTACGCATAAGGATCAGGAAGAAGATCTTATCTACAAAGCGACCAAGGCGATATTGGAAAATCGAGAAAAATTGATGAAGGTGCATCCCATCTGCAAGGAAATCATGCTGGAGAATGCCACCAGGGGCGTGGCTGCACCTTTCCATCCAGGGGCAGCTAAATATCTTGGGGAAAAAGGGGTCAAGTTGCCCTAGTAAGGTAAAGGGATTTCACAAAGGGGGGACGGAGGGAACCCGCGGATGGCCAAGATTTTGGAAGATAGACTCAAATTAGAGGAAGACATCCAGCTGGAACAACTGAAGGGAAAACTTTCAACCTTAATCAAGATCTTGGCCGTGGCCATGTCCCTTTTTCACCTTTACACGGCAGAATTTGGCGTGCTGGAAGCGATGCAGCAACGCTCCGTGCATCTCCTTTTTGCCTTAGTTTTGATCTTCCTTGTAGCCTGCACTCGAGGGAATCCCAGCAGGTTCAAAGTCTTCCTCAACCTTCTCCTTGTGGGGTTAACTCTCCTGTCCGTAGGGTACATATTTCTCAAACATGCTTTCTTCTTGGGAACCATCACGGGCGGGGCTGATCTTTCCGAACTCTTCTTGGGGGCCTTCACGATTATCCTGGTTCTGGAGGCAACCCGCCAGTCTTCGGGGATGGCCCTGCCCCTTATCTCCATAGTTTTTTTGGCTTACGGATATATCGGGCCATACCTTCCGGAGGCCATCAGCCACCGGGGTTTTACCCTGGAAAGAATTATCAACCAGCTTTACCTTTTTCACGAAGGCATCTTTGGCGTCCCTTTGGGCGTTTCTTCCACTTATGTAATCCTCTTTATCATTTTTAGCGCCTTTTTGGAGGTCTCGGGCACTGGCCAGTTTTTCATCGACTTTGCCCAGGGACTCTTTGGGGTCGTCCGGGGGGGCCCGGCCAAAGTTTCCGTAGTGGCCAGTGGCCTTTTCGGGACGATTTCAGGCAGCGCGGTAGCCAATGTCATGGTGGATGGTTGGTTGACGATTCCTCTGATGCGCAAGGTGGGATTTCGCCCGCACATTGCGGCCGCCGTCGAAGCAGTGGCTTCTACCGGAGGCCAACTCATGCCCCCGGTGATGGGGGCAGCAGCCTTCCTCATCGCTGAGATCTTAGGCATATCTTACCTGGATGTCTGTATTGCCGCCGCCTTACCCGCTGTTCTCTATTACGCGGCCCTCTTCGTCATGGTGGATATCGAGGCAGCGAAGACCGGTCTTCAGGGACTTTCGCGGTCTGAGCTTCCCAGTGTGACTAAAACCCTCAAAAGGGGATGGTATCTTCTCCTCTCTCCGGTTGCTTTGGTTTACTTTATGGCGGTGGTGAGCTGGTCCCCCCTGAGGTCCGCCTTCTGGTCTATTGTGGTAGCCATTGGGGCAAGTGCTCTCCGTCCTGAGACACGGCTGGGATACTCGAAACTTATGGAAGGGCTGTCCAAGGGGGCTATTAACATTTTACAGGTTGCGGCCACTTGCGCTTGTGCTGGCATTATCATCGGGATTTTCACCATGACCGGGCTGGGTTCCAAGCTTTCTTCGCTTCTTATTTACCTATCTGGAGGAAGCTTGGCCCTCCTCTTGGTTTTGACCATGGTTGCTTCCCTAATCTTGGGAATGGGCTTACCCACCCTGCCTTGTTATTTGATCCTGGCGATCCTCGTAGCCCCAGCCTTGGTGGAGATGGGCGTCTTACCCATCGCGGCCCATCTCTTTATCTTCTATTTTGGAATCATCTCGGCCATCACCCCGCCCGTCGCTTTAGCGGCGTATGCCGCTGCCGGGGTGGGTGAGACCGATCCTATGAGGACGGGCTATGCGGCATGGAGGATCGGATTATGTGCTTTTCTTCTTCCTTTTATGTTTGTCTATGGCCCCATTCTTCTCATGAAAGGCTCAGCTCTGAGGATTATCTTGGCTACCATCTCTGGCCTCTTTGGGGTCACGGCGCTGGCGGCTTCGGTGCAAGGGTATTTATTCCGGAAGACCAATATTTTGGAGAGGATCGCCCTTTTTGGGGCTGCCCTGCTTCTGATAGATCCCGGGCTAACCACTGACATGATCGGTTACGCCCTGGTCATCGCCGTAATCACTTCGCAAGGAGGCTGGTCGAGAATTACTCAATGGGGGCGCCGGCGGGATTTGCTTCTCAGGGCGTGAGAGATGGCCTTTGGGCAGGAGGATGGGTTTCTTTACAGCCATCCGTCTCTTGATTAAGGCTGCGAACTTGCAAAACAAGATTGCTTAAGGAAAGGAACTACGTGAGTTCCAAAGGGAAAAAATTAGCCAGAATGATCCAGATCAATGACCGGTGGTGTAAGCGCTGTGGTATCTGCATAGAGTTCTGCCCGGGAAAGGTCTTTGCCCAAGATAGCCCGCAGTTCCCGGTTGTGGCCGATCTCCAGGCCTGCACGGTTTGCCGGCTGTGTGAACTGCGTTGCCCAGATTATGCCATCTCGGTCAAGGGGGTCATGGGGTCATGAAAGGAAAAGAGCGTTTGCTGATGGGCAACGAGGCCTGCGCGGAGGGGGCGATTGCTGCGGGGGTACGATTTTTTGCCGGCTATCCGATTACGCCAGCCTCGGAGATCGCTGAAATCATGTCGCTCCGCCTCCCCCAGGTCGGCGGCTGCTTCATTCAAATGGAGGACGAGCTGGGGAGCATTACGGCAGCCACCGGTGCTTCCCTGGGGGGAATGAAGGCCATGACCGCCTCGAGCGGCCCTGGGCTCTCGCTAAAACAAGAAGGGATTGGTTGCGCAGCCATTATGGAAGTTCCCGTGGTCATCATCAATGTCCAGCGAGGAGGCCCCGGAATTGGCAACATTCAACCCGCTCAAGGCGATGTCATGCAAGCCAGATGGGGATCTCACGGGGGACCGCAGTTGATTGCTCTGGCTCCTTCGTCGGTCAAGGAATGCTTCGACCTTACGGTCAAAGCCGTGAACCTCTCGGAGCGCTTCCGGGTTCCGGTAATCGTTCTATCGGACGCGTCCGTGGGACACATGCGAGAAAAAATTTTTGTGCCCGACTCCGTGGAAATTACGAACCGCAGACGCCCTACCGTTCCACCCGAAAACTACCTTTCCTATGATACCGATGAGCCGGACGGCGTGCCAGCTATGGCTGATTTGGGTTCAGAGTATCTTTCCCACATAACCAGCTTCATGCATTACAAGAATGGATTCCCCGCTTGGACCGACCTGAAGGTAACCGATGCTCTGGTCAAGCGGCTGGCTAACAAGATTCTCTGGCATCAGGATGAGATCATTGAGCTGGAGCGATATTTGCTCGATGATGCCGATATCGCTCTCGTGGCCTATGGATCAACGGCCAGGCCAGCGAAAGCGGCCGTGGGCATGGCCCGAAAAATGGGAATCCGGGCCGGCCTGTTGAAGCTCATGACCCTCTGGCCTTTTCCAGCAGAGGAAATCAAAAAGATCTCTAAGAAAGCCCGAACCATCATGGTCCCCGAACTGAACCTGGGTCAGATCGTAGGAGAGGTGGAGCGCTGGGCTTGTGGACACTCCCAAGTGGTGGGCATCCAGCGGGTGGATGGGGCTTTGATTAGCCCTGAGGAAATATTCGCCCATCTGCAGGAGGGGAACTGAATGAGGAAGATGAGATCGCAAGCTGAATTCATGTCCAAATATTTCCGGCAAAACATCCTGCCGACTACCTGGTGTTCCGGGTGTGGCATCGGAACCATTATGGGATCGGTTGTCCGGGCCATTGAGGCCACAGAGATTCCTATGCATCGCTTTGTGTTTGTGACCGGGATTGGCTGTTATGGGCCCGCCGGGCAATACATAAGAATCAGTGACCTGCATGCTCTTCATGGAAGGACCCCATCTTACGC